>JBIIOL010000483.1:0-3293 GCA_044336965.1 Pirellulales bacterium
CGAGGAATGGGTGATCTATAGCACGCAGGAATTCAGTTTCCTCCGCCTGCCGGAGGGCTTCTGCACCGGCAGCTCGATCATGCCGCAGAAGATCAATCCCGACGTGCTCGAGCTCGTGCGCGGCAAGTCGGCGAGGTCGATTGGCAACCTGCAGTCGCTGCTCGTGCTGCTGAAGGGACTGCCCACGGCCTACAACCGTGACCTGCAGGAGGACAAAGAGGCGATCTTCGACTCGATCGACACACTCGAAGCGGTGCTTGGCGTGGCCGCGCCGCTGGTGGCGGGTAGCTCGTTCGACCGCGACCGGGTGGCCGCGACGATCGACCGTGGCCACCTCGACGCCACCAGCCTGATGGAGGCCCTGATCGGGGCGGGCGTTCCGCAACGAACCGCCCACGAGTTGGTGGGCACGTTCGTCCGCCGGGCGATGACCAGGGGTGTATCGCTGGCAGAGCTTGCCGATCAGGAGTTTTTGCAGGATTATGCCGGCTGGAACGCCTCGCTCCGCAGCGCACTTGGGGCATCCAGGGCAGTTGAACGGATGGTGAGTTTCGGCTCGACCGCGCCGGCACAGGTTGCCGACCAGATAGCAGCGTGGCAGCGCCGGCTCGGATAGGAACCTGGAAGCCGCCGCCCGCGCCTTTCGCGGGGGGTGGTGGGTGACGACGAGCATTCCCAAAACGGCTTCTGCATGGTGCGTCGTCGCGCTGGCGACGATCGGTGTGTCTCCGGCCATCGCCGCTGACCAGAGCCCAAGGCCCGATCCGTTGGCACAGGCGGTACTCGACTCGCTCGCCTTCCCCCCACGAACGACCCCGCCGGCCTTGCTCGAGGCAGCCATCCGCGCCGCCGACGTGGAGGCCTACGACGTGGCCAGCAGCTATGTCACCAAACTCGCCGACACGCTGGAGAAGGCGGGCGACAAGCGGCCAGATCTGCTCGCCGATCTGGGTGACACCACCGACCCCGCAAGCCTCCGCCGGCTCGAACGGGTGCTCGGCGACCGTGACGAAGACGTGCGGCCCATCGTTCAGGCAATTCGTGAGGCCTCGCGGGAGCGGCGGCGGGATCCCGCCCGGCTCAAGCGCGACGCCGACGATCTCGCCAGCGACAAGCCCGCCACGCGGGCCGCCGCCTTCGACCGGCTCGCGCGGACGGGCGTCGATGCCCTCCCCGTGCTCGTCGACCTGCTGCAGAGCGATGACCCGGTGAAGAAACGGGCCCGCGAGTTTGCTCGGCAACTCGTCCGCGAACTCGGCCAGGAAGCCAGGCAGCCGTTGCTGGCATGGCTGGGCTCCGACGACGTGGAGCACTGGCCCGGTGTCATCGAAGCCCTGGGTGCCGCCACAACCTTCGACGATGCCGCCGTTGTCGCAGAGCATCTGCTGGCTCCGGCGCTCGTGCCCGACGTGCCGCCTGAAGCACGCGATCGGGCGATCCGCCTGCTCGGACAGTTGACGGACCGTGGGATACTGCCCGCAGAGGCCTTGGACGGCGACACGATACCGCCACGCCCAGACACCGCGATCGCGCTGCTCACCCACAGGCTCGACCGCGTGCTCTCGATCGACGGCCTTCCCGCCCCTGACCACCTCATCATGGAACCCGTGCTCGACCCGGCCACGGCGTCGGCCGCCGGCGGCAAGACGGTGGAGCGTCATGTCTGGAATCCGGAGGCACGCCGGCTCGAACGCATGGATCTGTCACCGCAGGCAGCACGAACGCAGGACGCGGTGCATCTGGCCCGCGATCTGGCCGCACTCAACGCGACCGATCCCGACGCCATCCGCCTGGTGATTCTCGCGCGGCTGGAATCGCTCCTGACGTCGGCGGGCGATCCGCTCACTGCCCTCGACAGCATACCCGTCGATCAGCTTCAGGCGGCGGTCGCAGGGCCGGAAGGCTTCGACGAAGGGGCTGCGGCCGACGTGCTCGAGATCGCGGCTTCGCGTGGCATGTTCGCCGCAGCCGCCGGGGCGGCCCGGGCGATCGCGGCAGCCCGTGCCGCCGCTGCCGACCAAGCAACCGGCGACGACGGAAACGGGGAGCAGTCGGCTCCCGCGAAGGCGGCCCCGCTCGCTCCCGCGGTGCGAACGTGTCTGGTGCGGGCGCTCAACGTGCCCGACGCCACGCTGCAGTTCGAGGTGGCCCGGACGCTCGCTCTGGCTGGTGGCGATCCGCCCTACCGTGGATCCAGCCGCGTGGTCGAGATCCTGCTGCAGGCTGCCACCAGCACCGGCGAGGAGATCGCCGTGGTAGCACACCCCGACGCGGCCGTGCGTGAGGAACTGGCCACGGGCCTCTCACGGTTTGGCTACCGGGTGGAGAAGGTCGCATCGGGACGCGACGCGATCCTCGCCGCGCGAGCCAACATCGACACCGTGCTTGTTGTGCTTGCAGCACGCATTGTCCGTCCCACGGCGCTCGAGACGGTGCAGTTCATCCAGCAGCAGGCGGTGGGCGACGTGCCGCCGGTGCTCGTGGTGGTCGACCCGCTCGACGACGATGCCCGTGGCAAATTCCTCACGCAGCTGCTCCTGAAGTTCTCCGATTTGGACTGCGTGGGAATCACCGATCGCCTCGACAGCCTCTTCATGCCGCGGATCGATCTGGACACCGGCAAGCCGGTCGGACCGCCACGATTTCCAGACCATCTGGCCCAGGTGGCCGGTCCGCAGGCCGTCGTCCCCGCGGCGCGGCAGACCCGCGCCGCGCAGCGGCGAACCCGGGCCGCACAGAGCCTGGCCCTGTTGGCCGACATGGGCCGCCGGGGCTGGGACGTGGCGGCGGCCGAGACGACCGCACGGCTGGCACTCATGCAGCGGCCGCAGCCAGGACGCCCCGCCGATCTCTTCGCGCCGGCCGCATCCCTGCTGGGAACCATCGGTTCGGCTCGGGCGCAGCAGGCTCTCTTGGGGGAGACGGAGCGGGCCGAACTGCCCGCCGAGTCGCGCAAACAGGCTCTCGTGGGCTTTGCGGAGAGCGTGAACCAATACGGGGTGCTCCTCGAATGCGGTCCCCTACGGGCAGCCTACGCAAGGTACAATCATTCGACTGCGTCGGCCGACCGTGCCGTGGCTGGCGCAGTTCTCGATGTCATCGAAACGCCCTCCAGGAAGGCCCGCCCCGTCTCTGCCGATGCTGCGCACCCCAGGCCAACACGGTGACGAGACAAGCTCCCCGATCAAGGGCCTGATCGGTTCGGGGCCGGCAATGATGGAGGTCTACGCCATGACGCGGCGGGTGGCCGCGTCGAACGCGTCGGTACTGCTCGTGGGCGAGACCGGCACCGG
>JBIIOL010000484.1:0-3289 GCA_044336965.1 Pirellulales bacterium
AGCCACGCGGCTGGTTCCACCCCCGGTATCGCCTCTGACAACACCGCAAACCCTCCCACGACGGTCGCAGGAAAAAGCACCCAGGCCACGGCGAGCAGGACGATGAGGTCCACGGCAGCCGAGTTGCCCAGCCAGGGTAGTTGTTCACGACGCCACCGTCTGAGGGCAGCAAGTCGGTAGAAAAACATCGGCATCATCGCGGTGAGCACTCCCGCGGCCATCGTGCGAGTCACGGAAACGAGGTCGGCAATGCCGAGTGCCGTGTGGGCCGGCAAACGAGTGGGGATCGCGTACGGTTGACTATTGAACCAGCGGATACCGACCACGATGCAGGCCAGTCCTACGGCTCCACAGACGAACGCTGCCAACCGCATCCTCTTGCTGACTCCGGGCCAGAGGAACAGCACCGCCGCGCCAGCCAGCGGCGCAAACCAGACCGTCTGTCGAATCGTGCCACCCAACACGCCACAGAGCATGCCGACGACCAGCCACGCCAGGGCGCGGCTGCTGTGTGCTGGAACCTGTTCGGCGTCTTCCACAGCCCGCGCGAATGCGTACAAGCACGCGAACAGGAAAAACAGCCCCGGAGCGTCCGTCATGAATGCGGGGGCATTCAAAATGAAATGCGGACTCATCCCTGTCAGCAGTGCGGCGAACAGGCTGTCGGTGGGTGTGAGCCTGGCACGCCGGGCCAGCAGGTAGACCATGGCCACCGCCCCGAGCGCCAGTGGCCACACGCTCAGCCGGACGATCGCGAACGAAAAACCGAAGAGCCAGACCCACGCCGCCCCCCACCAGACCTGGATGCCGAGCATCGCGGTCGGCCAGCCGTTGTAGGCAAAGCGGCCCGTCTCCGCGAGTGTTTTGGCCATGTGGATGTAGGAGAAGTCATCGATATAGCCGCCTTCCGCAAAGGGCCAGGCGACGAGCATTGTCCCGAGGGTGACGAGCACGCCCAGCAGCAGGTTTCGAGTGTCAACGCTCATCAGGGCAGCCTTGCCAGGCACTATCTCCTTTCGCGAGAGGACACCGATATTACCCAGATTTGGTGGCTGTCACCTTTTTGCGGGGACGGACTACCATGCTTGGAAGAAAACCATGGGATTCCACTCACTCCAGGCCTGTACCGCCGCCCTCCGCCGCGAGCGGGAACTCGTCGAGATTGCGCACCCGGTCGATCCGCATCTGGAGATCGCCGAGATTCAGCGGCGGCTGTTCCGCGTTGGTGGCCCTGCCGTTCTGTTCACGAATCCGCGGGGCTCGGCCTTCCCGATCCTCATCAATCTCTACGGCACGAAGCGGCGGATCGAACGGATCTTCGCCGACTCCCTCGACCGCGTGAAGCGACTGGTGGAACTCAAGATCGATCCCACGCAGGCCCTGGCCCGGCCGTGGCGATACTGGCGAAGCCCGATCGATGCCCTCTCGATGCTGCCCCGTCGCGTGCGGTCGGGGCCGGTGCTCGCGCACGAGATTCCGCTCTCGCGCCTCCCGCAGGTGACAAGCTGGCCAGGAGACGGCGGGCCGTTCATCACGCTGCCGGCCGTCTACACCGAAGACCCCCGCCACGCCGGCACGAGGCGGGCGCTCGTGAAGTCGAACCTCGGCATGTACCGGGTGCAGCTCGCGGGCAACGACTACGAAACTGACCGCGAGGTCGGCCTCCACTACCAGTTGCACCGCGGCATCGGCCTGCATCATGCCGCGGCGCTCGAGCGGAACGAATCGCTCCGGGTGGCGATCTTCGTCGGCGGCTCGCCGGCGCTGGCCGTGTCGGCCGTGATGCCGTTGCCGGAGGGTCTCTCCGAACTGACCTTCGCAGGCGTGCTGGCCGGTCATCGGCTGCCGATGATCACCCGCGGCCACAGTCCGGCGATCTACGCCGACGCCGACTTCGTGATCGAGGGCACGATCTCGCCCGGAGCCAGCAAGCCGGAGGGACCGTTCGGCGACCATCTGGGCTACTACGCGCGGCGGCACGACTTTCCCGTGATGCGCGTCGAGCATGTCTGGCATCGCGACGGGGCGATCTGGCCGATGACCGTCGTCGGCCGCCCCCCGCAGGAAGACACCCTCTTCGGCTGGCTCGTGCACGAACTCACCGGCCCCGTGATCCCCACCGTCCTTCCCGGCGTGTCGAGCGTGCATGCGGTCGACGCCTCGGGAGTCCACCCTCTGCTCCTCGCCGTGGGCAGCGAGCGCTACATGCCTTGGAAGCGGTCGGGCCGGCCCGCCGAACTGCTCACGCAGGCCTCCGCGATCCTCGGACAGGGGCAACTGTCGCTGGCCAAGTATCTCTTCATCGTGAGCGGTGGTGATGCTCCGGGCCTTGATGCGCACGACGTCGCCCCCTTCCTCACCCACCTGCTCGAGCGGGTCGACTGGCGACGCGACTGCCACTTCCACACCGAAACCACGATCGACACCCTCGATTACTCCGGCAGCGGCTTCAACGCCGGGTCGAAGCTCGTGGTCGCGGCCCGCGGCCCGGCCATCCGCACACTGCCGCACGAACTCTCAGGCGGCAGCTCGCTGCCCGACGGGTTCCGCAATCCAAGGGTCTGCCTGCCCGGCATCGTCGCGGTCGAGGGTCCGCGGATCGACCCACGGCCACGGCTTGAGTCGCCGAACGATGAGAGCATCTGGGCGACGGCCACGGCCGCCCCGTGGTCGGCCGACATCGAACGGCTGACGGCGGTGATTGCTCCCGAGCACGCGCTGCGGTCCTGGCCGCTGATCGTGGTCGTCGACGACAGCGACTTCGCCGCCGCGAGCCTGGAAAACTTCCTCTGGCTGACGTTCACCCGGTCAAACCCGGCCGCCGACGTCCACGGCGTCGATGCGGCGGTGCACCAGAAGCACTGGGGCTGCCGTGGGCCACTCGTCATCGACGCCCGGCTCAAGCCGCATCACGCGCCGCCCGTCGAAGAGGATCCGGCCGTGTCGGCCCGCGTCGACGATCTCTGCCGCCGCGGCGGTCCACTGGCAGACATGCTCGGCCAGGCGTGAACATCCGTCGCTCGCGCGTCAGCCGATCGATGCGATGCGGACCTTGGTCGAGATCGAGCGATGGCCGGTGCGACGGCGGTAGTTCTTGCGACGGGCGAACTTCTGCACGTAGATTTTCTCGCCCTGCACGATGCCCACCACCTCGGCCTTCACCTTTGCACCCTTCACAACCGGAGCACCCAGCGTCAGCACGCCGGCCTTGCTCACAGCAAGCACCTCGTCGAACACCACCTCGCTGCCGGCCGGCAGGTGGCGGAAGTCGATGTCGAGCACTTCGCCC
>JBIIOL010000054.1:0-11278 GCA_044336965.1 Pirellulales bacterium
GCTCCATAAACGGCAGGAGCATGACCGGCCACGAGGGCGTCAATGATGTGGCGGGAACGCTATTCCTCCACCCCGGCATGAATCCGTTCGTGTCGTTGAACCGGTTTGCAGCCAAGGCCATCTGATACAGGTTGTTCGTGCATGTCACGCGACGGCCGGATTCTCGGGCGCTTTGCACGGCGGGCAGCAGCAGTGCCATGAGGACGCTGATGATGGCGATCACGACGAGCAGTTCGACGAGCGTGAGTGCCCTGCGGTTACGGGGATGGCAGCACATGGGATACGTCGCTCCTTGGATGGCTTCCTCTTGGTCGGTCAACGATCTTTTTACAGCCCCTCGAATGAATGCACTACGGTGACCTGCCGGATTTGCCTGGTGGAAGGCTCCACGCAACGAATCCGCACCTCCAGGCCCCGGAGCGGATTGCCCGTGGTGGGGGTCGCGTTCTCGACGTAGTTCGTATTGAACGACTGGTGTGCGTAGGCCGTGGAGCCGGAAGGGTATGTCCGCACGTCGAAGGCGATGACGTTTGTCAGGATCACGTCTTCTCCGAGACGGTCGCCTGTGAGCGTCCGCGACGCCCCGACGACGCTCCAGAAGCGGTTCGCCGGCTTGGAAAGGTCGCCGAGGCTGTTGGCGACCTGGGTCGTGCCCTCATTGCGGCAGGAAAGGTCGGTCAGGTTCCGATCGATCGTCGCTGAGACCCCGTTTGTGAATTTACCGGCTCCCGGCGTCGCCGAGACGAGCAGCTGACGGCGGTAGAGATTGTAGAGTGGCTTCCCGTCGAAGGATTGACCGGAAGCATCGCAAAACCAGACGATTTCAGCAAACGGAGACTCGAAGCCCTCGATCGCGGTAGCACCCTCGAGGCTTCCCGTGAAAGGCTCGCCGAGAGCCATGGTCGTGCCCATGAGCCGATCATCGATGTCGCCCAGCGTTCCGGCCGGAGAAGTGTCGGTGCCGGCGCCTTCGACGATCTCGAGGTAGCCGACGTTCGCCTCTGGCCGAACCCACGGATTCGGCGGGGCGGTGATGCCGAGGAGATCCTGCCGGAGTTGCGAGGCGGCGCTGCGAATCCTGGCGTTGAGATCAACGAGCGTCTGGCTCTGCGACACCGTGCGGCTGAACGTGCCGAAAAGCGTTGCGACGCCTGCCATGGCCATCAAGGCGATCGTAGAGGCGACCAACAGCTCCACGAGGGTGAACGCAGGCTTGATGGACGCCGCCGGGGCGCGCGAGCGAGCCGGCGGAAGCCGCGGTCGAGAAGTCACAAAGCCGCCTGAAAACCGCATGCGAGAACCGTGTCAGTTGAGGAAGCGTTGCAGCCGGATCGTGCTTCGAACTTCGCTGGTCGTTTGCCCCTCGGTCGCCGCCGTGAAGTTCACCGGAATGGACCGATCGACGATCGCAAAGAGGCGATGATAGGTCGGCTGGTCGGGGTTGTCGGAGTTCTTCGCCTCGAGCGTGATCCAGACCGCGAACATGTGCGAGCGGACCGTCGCCACGTTTGCGAGACGGTTGGCGACAACGTGATTGATCGACTCGGCCTTGTAAGCGATGTCGCCCCCGAAGACGAGCGGGCTCCTCAGTAAAAGCCCTGCATTTTTCGCGGCGCTGTTTGGGGTGTCGTCGAAAGGGTTGTTCTGCGATTGCCCCAGAAGAAGCTTCCACACTTCCGGATCGCATGTGTTCACGTTGATTCTGCCGGGCTCGCGTTTCGGTAGTCGCACCACATTCGCCGGATCACCCGGCTGGATATACGTCGTCCAATAGGTTTTGACGAAAAGCGTCGGCACCATGAGAAATTCCAGAAGATCGGGTGCATCTATCGCCAGCGACGTATTCACTGGATCAGGCGGAACGTTGGTTCTCCGCGCCGTGATTTCGCTTAGATTTCCCTTCGGCACGCCGAGCACCTGTGCGTAACTCAGAAATTGTCCTTGGTTCCAACCGAGCGGGCCGCCGGGAATGACGAGGGGCGGATTCAGATTCGCCAGTTCGTTAGGCTCGACCCCAGTCACTTTGCCGCTGGTCAAGCGATCGAGTTGCGGGTTGCTGTTATCCTTGTCGCGGAACTCGACGATGTTTGCGACCCATTGCTCCACCTCTCGAAGCTTGGCCAAGTGAATAGCCTGATCTGGATCAGTCGGCGGGGCGTTCCACTTCGGATACAACTGCGTCGCAATTTTCTGGCAAAGCGCTGTGAAAAAGGCCTGCTCTTCCGGGCGGCCACTGTTTGGGGCGACCCATGAGATGTCCGTGCGGTCGCCGGGGGTTTCCCAGCTGTCGGTGGTGATTCGCATGCGGGCACGTTCGGCACGGTCATAAAGAATTCCGGTGAGTCGCGGGGGAAGTGTGCTGGCATCCGCGTCGAACTGCCGGAGAACCCGCTCGAGTTCGCCAAGTGTGAACGGATTTTGCCCCGTCGCGTTCTTGAGCGACGCCGGCCGCGGGGCTTCTAGGTCGAGCCGCAGTTCGTAGGTATCGATAGTGTCCCCTCCATTGCTATCCTTCAAATCCCCCAACCGCCCGTCCACCGGCGAACTGATGGGCGGGAGGGGCCGCCACTGTTCACTCGGCGAGATGCTTCCCGTGAGCAGTTGCCCGCCCGTGCGCTGCATGAGCAAGTCCCACACAGCGGACGTCAGCAGCGGCGAAGCATCGACGTCCGCCGGGCCGACTGCGCCGTTGGCTGACGCCGGAGCACCGGCACGCCTGCCATGGGCATTGACGTTGATGCGGCTGTCGAGGTCGAGAACGAGGTACGACACGCGAAAGCTGAGCGTCTTGCCATCGGCGAGCGTCAACGGCTGCAGAAGCCCGGAAAGCCAGATGCTGTCAGGCACGCCATCGCCGTCGTTGTCGACCTGGCACGTTGCTCCAGTCGTGCCGAACGCCGGCCGGGGAGCGCTGGACACTCGGCCGCTCGCGTCGAGGGTCGTTTGCGTAATGAACCGATTCTGGTCGTCGAAAGCGTCGTAAGCCTCTTCGATGAACGCCCCTCTGCCTTGCGTGCCGTACATGTCCTTTAAGAGGCTGTCGTTGCCGAGCAGCGTGTTGACGGCCGGGTCCTTCGATCCCCGAATGAGCAAGAGCAAGGCCTCGTCGGCCATCGTCTCCGCAATCATCGCGGCGGCGCCGCTACCACTGCCCGCATTCGAGAAAGCCCGGGCACTGGCCCGGGCACGCGTCGCTATGACGACGGCGAGGGCCCCCATCAGCATGAAGAGCGTGAGCATGCTCAAGGTCAGAAGCAGCAGCATGCCGCGTCGGCAGCCGCTTCCGGCCCGCGTTGGCCACATCGTTCTCATGGCATGGTTCTCCATCCGAGGGTGCCGATCGCAAGCGGTTGTGAATGGTTTCATTTGAGGATGGCCGGCCGTTCGTCGACGCGAAGGACGTTGGTAAACGCTTGCACGGTGATGGTTTCAGACGATAAAACGGAGCTCTCGGTGTCGGAAAAAGAAACGCAGGGGGTGCCACTCACGGTCCATGAGCTGCCCACCTGAAGCCATCGGGACTGGGCAGGGGCAGTGGTGCTAGTGGCGAACACCCAGGAGCAGGCAGGCAGGAATCGTTTCCTGGCAGATTCGTCTTGTGGCGTTACTGTCGACGAGCCGGTCACGCTTACTCGATAGATTCCCGTTCCCAGTCTCGGGAGTATGAGTGGCATCCATTCGACATTGGGCCGCTTGAACACGACCACGCCGACTCGAACCGGGCTGCCGGCCGACAAAGTTCCCGTGGCAGTGGGCAGAACGGTGGCGGCGTAGGAGACGCTGGTCGTGTTTGTGAGCAAGGTCGTGCCCGAGAGTTGCAGATCATCCTGGAGGGTCATCGTGAAGGTCGGGAGCGTGCCCGGGATTGCATACTTGGAAAACGTGCCTGATATGAAGGAGGTTCCGGAGAGGAACGGTGTATCGGGAAAAGCATCACCGATGACACAAATGTGACTGGTGGACGCCGTGATGACCCTGTTTGCCGGGAACAGTGAGGCGGTGAGGAGGCCCCTGTTCCGCAGATCGGCATGGGCGTTGGCCGCGAGCGTGCCGGCCCGGTCGATGGCGGTCGCATCGGCGAGTCGGGCACCGGCCGCCGGCATGAGGGCGGCCACGCTCGCCAAGCCGGCGACGAGGATGCCCAACGCCACGAGCACCTCAAGCAGCGTCATTCCGGCCCGTCCGAGCCGGACGTCGGCGAGATCAGATCGGTGGTGGATGGTGGTCGACGGTGTCATGGCTTCATGTCATTTGAGCGCGACTCCGGCACGGGCGTTGGCCCGCGCCGCGGAAAGAGCCGCTTTGTCCTCGGCCGACTGCGGTATGTTCTCCGCGACGGTTACCCGGCCGGTCTGGGGATTGATGGCCACCCACACCGACTGAGCGTTGGCGAGCGTGTTGCGGCCCGCCTGGATATCCTCTCGCAACACCACCAGAAAATAGATCACGCCGTTGGGATCGATCGGCTGATCGATGGATGTCCGGGCTTCTTGGACGCGTCGCATCACCTCCCCGACGCGGCCGACCTGCTCGTAGGCGAGCGCGATCGAACCCGTTCCCTCGAAACGTCCGTAGCCATGGGACGCAGCAGGGTCTTCCCCCATGCCGCTGTGCCGCAGGTCGATCGCGACCTGCTTGGCCATGTTTCCCTCCCCGGAACTGACGGGCGTCGGGTAGCGGGCGATGACCGCCTCGTTGGCCTGGCTCGCCGTCTTCGGCCAGATCGTGTTGCCCAGCGTCTGTCCTGCCGAGGCTCGGAAACTTGCTGCCCCGGAAGCGTACGCAAACCACGGGGACGCGCCGGGACTCAATTGCCCGTTCGTGGGGGAGGCTTGAAACCGGATTTTGTAGGCACTGGCGAGCACGTCGGACGCGGCCGTCACTGTCACGGCCACGCTCGTCTGCCGGGGGTCGCTCGGAGGCATACCCGTGACGGGTCCCGTGATCCACGGCTGCGTGACCGCGTCGACGATGGCCGTGCCCATCCTGGCGTCTGCCGCATCCGGTGCGATGATGAGCGCGGCTCCCTCCGGCTTGCCCAACGCCCGGCTCTGCGTCGACAGCAGCCGCGAGGCCAAATCCTGGGCCGTTCGGCGGATGTTCGTCGCCACGCTCGGTCGCCCGAGCCCGCCCAAGACCAACGCGAAGAGCGCGGCAAGAAGGCCCATGACGACGAGCAACTCGACGAGCGTGAATCCCCGGCGGGAGCGAGCAGCATTCATCGGCGCACCTCGGCGTCGAAGTTGGTGATATTGTCGGCGCGGTAGTCGGGAGAGCCGCTGAGGCCGCCGAACGTGGCAGTCGTGGCATCCGCAGGATTGCCGCAGTTCGTGCCGGTCTTGAGCTGCGAGGCTGCTGGCACGCTGAGGCTCGCAAGGGTGTCGGGGCCGCGCGAGTAGATCAGCGGCCGCATCACCCCGCCCGGAGCGGCCGCGGCAACGCCGCTGCTGAAGGGTGCGGTCGTGGAAAAAAAACGTCCGCTGCCAGGGGGCAGTTCGAGGCCGGCCGGCCAGAGCACGAAGCCGATGGGATTGCCCCAGGCATCCAAGAATTCGGGCGCCTTGTCACCGTCCTTATCGCCGATCTCGGAAAGGGCCAATCCGCCGCAGTCGAGGCAGTCGGCGAGTCCGCCGAGCATGACGATCATGAACAGGCACTCCGCATCCTCAAACTGGGACGTGAGGCCAGATATGCCATCACGGTACTGCACGTACGCCCGCTGCGGGGCATTGAGAGGAAATGTCCTCCCGGTCGCACCGACGAGCGAAGTGGTGCCCTCCTTGAGGGTCTGGACTTCCGCCCAGTTGTCGGGCATGTCGGCCGTGGCCATCAGTCGCCGATTGGCGGCGATTATGTCGGTTGTGGAGCCCGACACCGTCCGCGTGGCGAAACTGGAATAATGCTGCTGGATGATCGCGTCGAGCCTGGCGATCAGCGCCTGCGTGGCCTGTTTCTTCTGGCTTCCGCGTGCCGCCGACACGGCACCGCCGAGGAGCGTCATCAACGCGAGCACGATCGCCACCGCGACGAGCAACTCCGTCAGCGTGAAGCCACGGCGATGTGTGACGGCGTTCATGACAGATCCTGGATCAGTTTGATGAGCGGCATGAAAAGGGCGATGACGATGAAGCCCACGGCGCCGCCGAGGAAGATGATGAGCAATGGCTCCATGAGGCTCGTGAGGCTCTCCGTGAGCACCGCCACCTCCTCGTCGTAGGTGTCGGCCACCTTGTAGAGCATCGTGTCGAGTTCGCCCGATTCTTCGCCCACGTCCACCATGTTGACGACGAGGTCGTCTACGACGGGCTTCTTGTAGCGGGTGATGTAGAGCAGGGCGCCGAGGCCCGGCACGAAGCACGTCCAGAAGAACATGGCGATCGCGTTGAACGGCGGGATCGAATACGTCTTCAGCGGCTTCGCGATCGCGTCGCCATCCCGGATCGACTCGCTCACCTTCGTGAACAGCCGCTCGAACATCATGTTGCCCGAGGTTTCCTTCGTGATATTGAGGGCCTCGAGGATCGGCACGCCCGAGGCGAGGAGCGTGCCCAGCGTGCGGGCGCTCCGCGACATGATGTTTTTCTCCACCAACGCGCCGAAGATCGGCATCTTCAGCGTGAAGAGATCCCAGCCGAACCGGCCGTAGGGGATGAGCGTGATGGCCTTGATTGCCAGCCGAATCCCGAAGGGAATTGCCGGGATCAGGAACCAGTAGTTCACCACCCAGTTGGAAATGTCGATCAGGATCTGTGTCATCGGCGGCAGCGTGCTGCCGAAATCGTCGAAGATCTTTTTAAACTGGGGCACGATCTTCATCATGATGAACGTGAGGATGCCCACGGCCACGCTGATCACCACGATCGGATAGACGAGCGCCCCCTTCACCTTCCGCTTGAGCGATTGACTCCGCTCCATGAACTCCGAGAGCCGCCGGAGGATCACCTCCAGGGCACCGCCCGCCTCGCCCGCTCGGATCATGTTGCAATAGAGGCGGTCGAACGCCTTCGGGCTCTTCGACATCGCCTCGGAAAGCGTGGAGCCTCCCTCGATCTCGTCGCATACGTCGAGCAGGCTGTTCTTGAGCTTGCCCGGCTTCTGCATCTCGGCCAGCACCTTGAGGCTGCGGAGAATCGGCAGGCCGGCATCCTGGAGGATCGAAAGCTGGCGGGTGAAGAGGGTGATGTCCTTGAGCTTCACCTTGCCGAAGGAGAAGGAGCGGCCCTTCTTCTTGGCCGCGCCCGCCTTCGCGACTTTGGCCTTCGTGGCCTTGAGCTTCGTCACCATGTAGCCGCGGGAGCGGATCGTGGACTGGGCTTCGTCCTCGGTGGCGGCTTCGATCGTGTCTTTGATCTCTTTGCCGGTGGCGACGTCGATGGCTTCGAATTGGTATGTGGGCATGGGTGGTGACCTTTCGCCAGGCAGGAATGCTGTTTCCGTGCCAGGCAGGAATGCCTGGCCTACTTTGGTTATGCCTCGAGAATGGTTTCGCGGATGACTTCCTCGGCCGTCGTCAGGCCGGTGAATATTCCTTCCATGCCGGAATCGCGGAGCGTGATCATGCCGTGTCGCCGCGCGAGTTCGCGGAGCTCCTCGGTGGACGCATTCCGCATCACGAGATCGCGGAGAGCGTCGTTCATCACCATGAGTTCGTAGAGGCCGAGACGGCCCTTGTAGCCGGTGTGGTTGCAGCGGTCGCAGCCTTTGCCGCGGTAGAATTTCTTGCCCACCACCTGGTCGCTGGTGATCTCCAGATCGGCCAGCACGTCGGCCCCGGGGGTCACCTCCTCCTTGCACTGGCTGCAGATCCGCCGCACCAGCCGCTGGGCCAGCACGGCCTCCACCGTGGCCGTGATGAGGAACGGCGGCACGCCCATGTCGCGGAGCCGCGTGACCGTGGAAGGGGCGTCGTTGGTGTGGAGCGTGGAGAAGACCATGTGGCCAGTGAGCGAGGCCTGCACCGCGATCTCCGCCGTCTCCACGTCGCGGATCTCGCCCACGAGGATGCGGTCGGGATCCTGGCGGAGGATCGACCGGAGCATGTTGGCGAACGTGTTGCCGATATCCGCGTCGATCGGCACCTGCACGATGCCGTCGATGTCATACTCGACAGGGTCTTCCGTCGTGATCAGTTTGTCTTCCACCTCGTTGAGCTCGGAGAGAGCAGAATAGAGCGTGGTCGTCTTGCCCGAGCCCGTCGGGCCCGTCACCAGCACGATGCCATTGGGCCGCTTGATGATCTCGCGGAACCTGCCGAGGATCGCCTTTTCCATCCCCAGCTTGTCGAGATTGAGGGAGACGACACCCCGGTCGAGCACCCGCATCACCACGCTCTCGCCGAACAGCGTGGGCAGCACGCTCACGCGGAGATCGACCGGATGGCCGCCCACCGAAAGCTCGATGCGGCCGTCTTGCGGCAGCCGACGCTCGGCGATGTCGAGATTCGCCATCACCTTGATGCGGGTGGTGATCGCGAAGGCCAGGTGCTTCGGCGGCGGCACCATCTCCTGAAGCACGCCGTCGGCCTTGAGCCGGATCCGGAACTCGTTCTCGAAGGGCTCGAAATGGATGTCGCTGGCACCGTCGCGGATCGCGAGGAGGAGCACCATGTTGAGCAGCTTGCGGACCGGAGCGCTTTCGGCGAGCGCTTCCACGCTCGCCAGCTCCGTCGGGCCCTCGCGGCCCGCGGCGGCGGCCTGTGCGGCCAGCTCGTCGTCGTGTTCGAGATCCTCGACGATCGATTCGACGCTGTCGGTCTCCGAGGAGTAGGCCTTCGCGATGACCTTCGTGATCTCCGACTCGGTGGCGACGACCATGTGGATGTCGTAGCCGAGCAACACCCGCAGCTCGTCGGCGATCTGGATCTTCTGGGGCTCGGCGGTGGCGATCGTGAGCCGGCTGCCGTCGAACTCGATCGGCACGACGCGATAGAGCTGCGCCATCGGCTCGCTGATCATCCGCATCACGTCCGGCTCGATCTGGCGGTCGTAGAGGGTGACGAACGTGGTGCTCCACTGTTCGGCGAGGGCTTCGCCAAGCTGCTCCTCCGAATAGAAGCCCAGCGACAGGCCCACCTTCCCGACGAGTTCGCCGCCGCGGGAGGTTTGCTCCTCCAGCATCTGCGCGAGCTGCGTCTCGTCGATGAGGCCGAGATCGATCAGGATTGTGCCGAGACGTTTGAGGGCCATGGGCGTGGGGGTCTGGGTGAAGTTGGGAGTGCGGTTTTTATGCCAGGCAGGAATGCCTGGCCTACTGGGATGCGTCGGGAACTTTCGGGTCGTCGAAGATGCCCTGTTTGGCGTTGTTGATCCGGGCCGCCAGATCCGTCGGGCTGGCCGCCTTCGAAAGCACGTTTTCCTCCGTGACCTTTTTCTCGTTCCACAGTCGGAAGAGATGGTCGTCGAGGAGCTGCATGCCGAGCTTGGCGCCCGTCTGGATCGCGGAAGTGATGCGGAACGTTTTGTTCTCGCGGATCAGGTTGCCGATGGCCGGCGTGCAGACGAGGATCTCGTAGGCCGCCACGCGGCCGCCCCCGATTTTGGGCAGCAGCGTCTGCGACACCACGCCGATGATCGCCGTGGAGAGCTGCGTGCGGACCTGCTCCTGCTGGTTGGTGGGGAAGGCGTCGATGATGCGATTCACCGTGCCCTGGGCGCCCGTGGTGTGGAGCGTGCCGAAGACCACGTGCCCTGTCTCCGCCGCCGAGATCGCCGCCTCGATCGTTTCCAGGTCGCGAAGCTCGCCCACGAGGATCACGTCGGGATCCTGCCGCAGGGCCCGGCGGAGGGCCTCCGAGAAGCTGGGCACGTCGGTGCCGATCTCCCGTTGGTTCACCGTGCTCTTCTTCGACTTGTGATAGAACTCGATCGGGTCTTCGATCGTGATGATGTGATGGTCGTGGGTGGAGTTGATGAAGTCGATGAGGGAGGCGAGCGTGGTGGACTTGCCGGATCCGGTCGGCCCCGTCACGAGGAACAGGCCGCGGGGCCGCGTGGCCATCTGCTTGCAGACTTCGGGCACGCCGAGCTGCTCGGGCGTGAGGAGCTTGTTGGGAATCTGTCGCAGCACCATCGCGATCGTGCCGCGCTGCTTGAACACGCTCACGCGGAATCGGGCCTTGTCGCCAAACGCGAAGCCGAAGTCGGCCCCGCCCTTCTCGGCGAGTTCGAGCTGGCACCGCTCCGGCGTGATCGCCTTCATCAGGCCGTTGGTGTCTTCGGCGGTGAGAACCTTCGTGTTTTGCGGCCGCATGCCGCCGTCGATCCGGAAGACGGGGGGCAGGCCGACCGTGATGTGGATGTCGGACACGCCGTTGGAGACGGCGGCGTTCAAGAGCTTGTCGATGTGGATATTGCCCGTCGCCACGCGGGGCTGAATGCCGAGCGAGGCGGCGGCTTCCTCTTCCTCGTTCTGAGGCTGCTCGGAAGAGAGATCGAGCTCCAGCGGCGGCGGGGTGGGTGGGGCCGACTGCCTGATCACGAGCACCTTCGTGCCCTGCACGTCGTGGACTGCGCCGGAAAAAACGCCCAGCCCACACTCGAATTCGAACGAGGCGAGGTCGGCTCCCGGCGGGGCGACGGCCGCCGCCATCGCCATCACTTCTTCCGTCGGGATGGCCTTGGTCTTGAGCGGCCGCAACTGGCCGCCGATCTGCAGCATCGGCGCCACACCACCAGACACCCGCAACTCCGTGGCGCCGTTATCCAGCGCCACTTTGAGCAGCTTCTCGACCTGGGCAGCCATCGGGGAGGGAGCGGCCGTGCTCATGGGCTTGGCACCTTGATTGAGTGAAGACCTCTTCAACCAATCATATTGTGCCGCGGCCGCAGGGGCGCGCACAGGCAGGGGGCAGTCGAGAAAAGGAGCGAACCCGCCCACGGCGACCGAATCCTTACGGTCGGGCGGGCCCCTGACAGCCGCCGACCGTGCTCTCTCTTTATACGCAGCATCGGCACGAAAGTCACAAAATCGGTTGAAAAATTTGGTGCCAAGGCGGGGGTTCGGGCAGGAGGTCAGGCATTCTTGCCCGCCGGGCAGTAGGTCAGGCATTCTTGCCTGACATGCGGTGGTTTGCGCCAGGCAGGAATGCCTGGCCTACAGGGAGGGGGAAGCAGGGAGTAGGTCAGGCATTCTTGCCTGACATGCGGTGGTTTGCGCCAGGCAGGAATGCCTGGCCTACTGCTCGACCTTTTTGGCCACGCGGAAGACCTCGTCGAGCGTGGTGATGCCCCGGAGGGCCTTGGCGATGCCGTCGTCGAACATCACCTTCATCCCCTGGCCG
>JBIIOL010000485.1:0-3279 GCA_044336965.1 Pirellulales bacterium
GGAGCATCAGCACGACCGCGTGCGGCAGTCCCAACAACCCCGATCCGCGGCCCAGCCAGACGAACGACTCGGGGATCTGGTAGATCGACTGTCCGGCCGACGTGAGGTAGGCCAGACCGCTGGCGACGAGCATCATCGCCAGCGTCACGATGAAGGGGGGGATGTCGAAGAGCGTGATCAGTGCCCCGGAGAGTCCGCCGAGGAGTCCGCAGAGGCCGATCGCCGCGATGCAGGCAAACATCATTCCCACCGCCGAGGCTTCGACGCCCCCGGCGTGGTCGCGGATCAACCGGGCTGCCGTGACAGCCGACAATGCCGCGAGGCTGCCCACCGAGAGGTCGATGCCCCCGGTGATGATCACCATCGTCATGCCAATCGCCATGATCGCGATCACCGCGATCTGATTGGCGATATTGAGCAGGTTGTCACGCTTGAGAAAGGTGGGCCAGCGATAGCTTTCCGGAACGAAGATCGGAGGTGCCCCGAGCGCCGGAAAGATCTCCTTCATCTCGGTGAGGACGAGCCACGAACCAGCGCGCTCCGTGGCTGCCACGGCGTCGACACGGCCGCCCGCCGCGACGATCTTCTCAAGCGAGGCCCGGACGGCCTGCGGCTCGCCGCGGACGACGTCCGCTACCTCCATTCCCGCCGCGACGATCTCGCGGACGAGCGACTCGGCGAGCAGACTGTCCTCCGGCGTGGGTCGTACGGCCACCAGCACGCGGGCGTCTCCGGGGACCTGGCGGCGGATCGCCGCGGCCACCCGTCTGGCGGAGGCGGCGTCGGTGGCCGGCTGCTCCTCGAGCGTGAGCCCGCTGAAGACGACGCCGAGCAGGATGAGGACGGCGAGCATTCCGTAGTCGGAGCCCAGTCGGCGAAGGAGAGACTGCATGAATGGAAAGTCCTTTCTGGAGCCGGTGTCGCGTCAGGCGATCGCCAGCCGCATGACCTCTTCCTGGGTGACGGTGGGGCCGCTCGCGATCTCGCCGGTGATGCGGCCCTCGTGCATGACGAGGATTCGGTCGGCCAGCCCGAGCACCTCGGGCAGTTCGGAACTGACCATCACGATCGCCTTGCCGCGGGCCGCCAACTCGTTCATGAGGAGATAGATCTCATGCCGGGCGCCCACATCGATCCCCCGGGTGGGCTCGTCGAAGAAGAGCACCTCGCAGTCGCGTTCGAGCCACTTGGCGAGCACCACCTTCTGCTGGTTTCCGCCCGAGAGATTCCGGGCCCGCTCGTCCTGATGCGGCACCTTGATGCGAAGCTGGTCGACGTGCCTGCCGAACGCTTCGCGCTCGCGACGACCATCCACGAATCCAAACTGCGAGAGCGGGCCAAGGTTTGGCAATGCAAAATTCTCGCGGACTGATTGGCCGAGCACGAGCCCCTGCAGTTTGCGGTCTTCCGTGAGCAGGCCGATGCCGGCCGCGATGGCGTCGCGGGGCGAACGGATGTCGAGCCGACGCCCATCCAGGATGATATCGCCTGCGTGTCTGCGATCAGCCCCGAAGATCAGCCGTAGCGTCTCCGTGCGGCCCGCGCCCACGAGACCGGCGATCGCCAGGATCTCCCCTGCCCGCACCGTGAACGAGACGTCGCGGACGGCTTTGCCCCGGCAGAGGCCCTTCACGGCCAGTCTCACGGGGCCAGGAGTGGTCGTGCGTCGTGGATACTCGTCGGCCAGCTCGCGGCCGACCATCATCTCGATCAGTTCGGTCCGGCCGAGTCCCTCGAGTGGCCGCGTGCCGACGTTCTGGCCGTCACGGAGCACGACCACTCGGTCGGCCAAGGCAAAAATCTCGTCGAGTCGGTGGCTGATGTAGATGACCGCGATGCCACGCGACTGGAGGTCGCGAATGATCTCGAAGAGCCGGCTCACCTCGCCCGCCGTGAGGGCGGCGGTGGGCTCGTCCATGACGATAAGTCTCGTGTCGCGGGCCAAGGCCCGGGCGATCTCGACGAGTTGCTGCTGCGCGGTGGTGAGCCGTGAACAGGGAGCGTCGAGATCGATCGCCACGCCGAGCCTGCGGAAGAGATCCGCTGCCCGGCGGCGTTCCTCTCCGCGTGCCACGAAGCCCACCCGCGTCGGCTCCTGCCCAAGGAAGATGTTTTCGGCGGCCGTGAGTCCGGGAACCAGATTGAACTCCTGGTAGATCACGGCGATGCCGGCCGCGCGGGCCTCCTGCGGCGAGCCAAACGAGACTTCCGCACCGTCCCACTCCAGCACGCCGGCATCGGCCCGGTGGGCCCCCCCGAGCACCTTCATGAGCGTGCTCTTCCCCGCGCCGTTCTCGCCCAAAAGCGCGAGCACCTCGCCGGCATGCACGTCGAGATCCACCCTGCGCAGCGCTTGCACGCCGGGGAATGACTTCCTGATCCCCTTCATAACGAGCAGCGGCTGTCGTGATGCAGGCCCGTTGCTGGTCACGGCATCATTCATGGCTGGCCTGTCGCATGCGGTGCGAGAGTCGGATCCTTGTCCGCGTCGGCCTTGCGGTAGAGGCTCGTGGGGATGAGCATCTGCGGCGGGAGCGTTTCACCGCGTGACCATCGCTGAATGGCCTCGACGATCTGCACCCCCATCCTGTCGGGAAACTGGATCGGATCGGCGTAGATCTTGCCATCGCGGATGGCCTGCCTTCCCTCCGGCTGGCCATCGAAGCCGACGATCACGATCTGCTCCGTCTTTCCGGCCTTCTCGAGGGCGGCGCGGGCGCCGAGCGCCGCCGGGTCGTTGATGGCGAACACCCCGCGAAGGTCGGGAAACGCCTGCAGCGCATCCTCCATCGCCTTGAAGCCGACGTCCTTGGCGGCGTTGCTCTCGAGTTCCGTGACGATCTCGATCTTGGCCGGCGCGGTGGCGTTGTGGGCCTCGATCACCGCGCGAAACCCCTTGACTCGCAGCTGGCACGACTCGGCCTGCTTAAAGTGGAGCACGGCGATCTTTCCCCCGGCTTCGCGGCCATTTGCATTGAGCGCCTCGATCATCGCCTGCCCGGCCTCGCGGCCCCCGCCCTCGTTGTCGGTGGCGACCTGCGTGGCGATCGTGACGCCCGGCTCGTTGCAGGGGATGTCGACGGTGAAGACCGGGATGCCTGTCGCATTGGCCTCGCGGATCACCGGCACGATCGACTTCGAGTCGCAGGGGGAGAGCACGATAGCTGCCGCCTTCTTGACGATGAAGTCCTTGATCTGGTTGCCTTGGCGGGCCACATCCTTGTCGGCGCTGACCACGGTGGCCTGAAAGCCCTGCTTCGCCGCCTCGGCGGCGATCGC
>JBIIOL010000487.1:0-3254 GCA_044336965.1 Pirellulales bacterium
CGAGAGCGAGGTGCTGTGGCTCGCCGATCTGGTCGGCATCACCGAGGTGCACGCTGGCATCCAGCCCGAAGGCAAGCTGAAGATCGTGGAGAAGGCGACGGCCGAGGCGCCGACCCTGTTTGTCGGAGATGGGATCAATGATGCGCCGTCGCTCGCGGCGGCGACGGTCGGCATCGCGATGGGCGCGGCCAGTGACGTGACCAGCGAGGCGGCCGGCGCCGTCGTGATGGACACGGCTCTCGAACGCATCGACGAGCTGCTGCACATCGGCCGACGGCTGCGATCGATCGCGCTGCAAAGCGCCGTCGGTGGCATGGCGGCCAGCGTGATCGGCATGGGCTTCGCCGCGGCAGGCTTCCTGTCGCCCGCGATGGGCGCGCTTCTTCAGGAGGCGATCGACGTTGTGGCGGTGCTCAACGCCCTCCGCGTCTCATGGACGCCCGGACCGCTCACCGACTACCGCGATCACGGCTGACGGCGAACCACCGCCGTGGCCGCCCGCGTGGCGAGCCCGCCACCGGCCCAGACCGCGGCGCCCGCAAGCGCCCCTGTGATCACGCCGCCCGGCCCGGCCGGAAGACCTGCCAGGGCGCAGGCCGCGGCAGACGTGGCGAGCCCGGCAGCCTCGCCGGCCCGACGGCTGTCGGCGGCGGAGCGGCCGGCATGGTGCGACGTCCATTCGGCGGCCAGGGCCGCGGCCTCGCCGGCGATGGCGGCGGGCACGAGCGTCCGCAGGCCCAGCCGCACCGTTGTGCCCAGAGCAGTCCGCACGGCGATCCGTTCAGCCGCACCGACCGCCGCGTTCGTCAGCATGCTGCGGGCCGACACGACTGCCGCGATCCGCGCCGCCACGCCGCTGATCCTCGACAGCACGATGTCCACCTGCCGGCTCGTCCGCTCACCGGTCGCACACCAGCTGGCGAAGTGCTCGCAGTTGTCGACCACCGGGCAGTAGCCCTCTCTTCCGACGTGCTCGAACGCCCGCGCGACGATCTCATCCGGCGGATAGGCCGCGGGGGGGTCGGACGTCACGAGAACCGTGCTGCCGCCGGCGAATTCCGCCATGCTCGTCCGCTCCACACGGCCGCCAGCCAGCGGGCTGCGGAAGTCGTCCGGCCGCGCATGCACGACCGTGCCGTCCCCCACGTCGATGCCGTGGTGCATGTACGCCACCGTCGAACCGGCCAGCCGTCGTTCTACCCTGAGGCGATCGCCACGTGCCATGTGTCTGAGGTCTCCCTGTTCCCGCTGCTACGCGGCTGGATCCACGACGGTTCGCGCACACCTGTCCGCGGCGGAGGAATGTACCTCGTGCTGTGGCCGAACGCTCACATTGTGAGAATTATATGCAAGTCTTGCGAGTGCTTGTATCGGGCATTGCTCCCTCGTAGCCTCATCAATTGTTCCCATTTGCCACGCAGCCTTGCAGAAGCGTCAGACATGGAAGTTTTTGAGGTTTTCAACACGCTCGGCACCGGCCAACTCTTCCTGCTGCTCGTCGCCCTGGCGATCGCGTTTGGATTCGAGGTCATTAACGGCTTCCACGACACGGCCAATGCCGTGGCAACCGTCATCTACACCAAGTCGTTGAAGCCGACCCCCGCCGTGATCTGGTCGGGACTCTGGAACTTCATCGGAGTGCACGCCGGCGGCATCGGCGTCGCCTTCAGCATCGTGCACCTGCTGCCGGTTGATCTCCTGGTCAACATCAAGACGGGCCGCGGCTTGGCGATGGTGCTCTCACTGCTGGGCGCCGCCATCATCTGGAATTTCGCCACCTGGTACCGTGGCCTGCCCGCCTCCAGCTCCCATTCGCTGATCGGCTCGATCATGGGCGTGGGGATGATGAATGCCCTCATGGAACATGGCTCGATGGCCCGCGGCATCAACTGGCACAAGGCCTCCGAGGTTGGAATAGCCCTGCTCCTCTCGCCGGCGATCGGTTTTGGCCTGGCGGCGGCGCTCCTGCTCATCAGCAAGAAGCTGATTCCGGCCAAGGAACTCTACGAGCCACCCCACGGCGACCGGCCGCCGCCCTGGTGGATTCGGGCGCTCCTGATCGGCACCTGCACCGGCGTGAGCTTCGCGCACGGCTCCAACGACGGTCAGAAGGGGATGGGCCTGATCATGCTCGTGCTGATCGGCATCGTGCCGGCTTCCTACGCCCTCAACATGAGCTCTTCGACGGCTGATCTCACGGCCACCGTGGCGGCGGCCCAGAAGCTGGAGGCCGAGCTGTCCGAGCCGGAGATCGCAAGCCTGATGTCGGCCCTCAAGGATCGGCATCTGGCGGAATCGAAGGTCGAGCGGCTGACGCGGAGCGACATCGTGTCGGCTGCCGAAGTGACCGAGGCAAGCCTGGTGGACGACGTCATCAATCCCTATCCGTCCAACGACGTCGTGCTGGCCACACTCGACCCGCTGCCGCTGGTGAAGGGGGTCTTGACGAGCCTCGACGGCCGTACAAGTTTCGAGGATCTGCATCCCGATGAGCGGTGGCAACTGCGGACCAATCTGGTCGAACTGGGCGCCTCCGTTCGCACGCTGTTGCGGCAGTTTGGCGACCGGATCGCGGAGGATCGCCGCAAGGTGCTCAAGAGTCTGGCCGGTCAGCTCTCCAAGCCTGTGGAATACGTGCCGGAGTGGGTGGTGATGGGTGTCGCGCTCTGTCTGGGCATCGGCACGATGTTTGGGTGGGAGAGGATCGTGAAGACGGTGGGTGAGAAGATCGGCAAAACGCATCTCACCTACGCGCAAGGGGGTGCGGCCGAACTGGTCGCCGCCACCACGATCGCGATGGCCGATCATCTCGGCATGCCGGTGAGCACGACGCACGTGCTCTCCAGCGGCGTGGCGGGCACGATGTGGGCCAACAAGTCGGGCATCCAGGCGGAGACGGTTCGCGAGATCGCACTGGCCTGGATCCTCACGCTGCCGGTGGCGATGGCCCTCTCAGGCGGCCTCTACTGGCTGGCGACCTGGTTCGTGGGGTAGAGCCCGCTTTACGAAGTGGCTAGGGTGTCGCCATGCCGTATTGGTTCGCCGGCTGCGGCATGCTCGTCGCCGGCGGATTTTGACGTCGCATGCTCCACGGGCATGGTGAGTCAACTCGCGCAGTCAAAATTCACCGGCTCCTGCGCGTGCCTCCGACCGGCTCCTCAGCATCTATGTTCATACGGCTTGAAACATCCGTGAGGGTCTGCCCATGTCCCGAGAGCCGGCGTTGCTGACCAGCGCAGGCAGGATGCCGGAGC
>JBIIOL010000488.1:0-3253 GCA_044336965.1 Pirellulales bacterium
GGCCGATTTCCAGCGGAGCCTGCTCGACTGGCCCTATGCCGCGGGGCAGGGGACAATCACCGTGTCGGGCCCCAGCGGTAACCTGACGATGAACGGCAGCGGCACGAATTTCGACGAACTCCAGCAATACTCCGCGATCTCATCGGTCACAGCGGATGGCAGCCTCCTGCCCGCCACGGCGCCGTACTGGAAGGTGCAGGACGACGTGCCGGGAGGTTCGTCGCTCTCGGTAACGGGTCCGGCGATCGATGTCAGCACCCCGAGCGGTTGGAAATACACGGAGCTCACCATGGACTGGCAGGCGCCCAACGTGCCGGCCGGCCTCGAGAACCGGATCACGTTCATGTTCAGTGCCGAGAAGGGGCAGGACCTGCCGTTCTTTGGTTACTGGCAACTCCCTGACTTCCTTTCGTTCATGACGACGACCTCCGGCCTCCTCGGCTCGACCGATCCCACCACCGCGATCTTTGTCGACGGCAACGAAGGCCGTGGCGTGCCGCTGGCCAACTACGGCCTCTACAGTCTCAAGCAGATCTGCTCGGCATGGAATATCGCGACGTATCCGGGCACGGCCGACGTGATCCCGCCGAACGCTCCGCAGGTCGCCCTCGTGCGTGACACGGGGCTCAGCGGCAGCGATCGCATCACGAGCGACGGGCGGCTGGTGATCGCATCGGAACCGGGGGCGAGGGTCCAGTATTCGACGAACGGCGGCCTGCGGTGGAGCCCTGTCTTCCAGGCCAGGCCCGGCCGCAACATCGTGCATGTCCGCCAGAGCGATGCGGCCAACAACATCTCGCCCACCACCACATTCAGCTTCACGCTCGATCGCTCGCCGCCGGTGGCGCCGCAGGTGATGCCTGCCCGATTGGCCGGCATCAACCTCTATGCCATCGTGACCCGCGACCCCTCCCTGTCGGTACGACGAGTGGAGAGGAACGCGCTGGTCGAGTATTCGTTCCAAGGGCCTGCCGGATGGAGTCAATGGAGCACCGACTATGCTGCTGCCTCGGGCCGGAATGTCGTTCGTGTCAGACAGGTCGATGTGGCTGGCAATGTCTCGACAGCCAGCCGCGCCCTCGCGTTTCGACTCGAAACGAGGATTGCCCCGGCTTCGTCGCGATCGCTCCCCGCCACCTTTGCTCAGGAGCTACCCTCCCTCGCGCCGACAGCATCGTCTCGCCGATCGGGTGGCCGCCCGCCGATCGTGTAAACGATGGCTTGTAAAACATAATGATTGGTCCCCGGCCGCCGGATGAGAGGGGCTACAATCCTGCCGATAGCACGGCGGGCCGTTTCTGCCGGCAAACGGCCACGGCGGTGACGCCAGGTGGCTCGACTCGAAAGGTGAGGGGTTTGGCATGAGCGGAAGGCCGCACGGCGATTCGTCCCACGGCAACGCGATCGACTGTATCGTCTGCGGCACATGCGTCGCTGACATTCTCGTCCGCCCGGTGCCGCTCTCGCAGCCGGTCGGCGCCGGCCGATTGTTTCACGTCGAGCCGATCGAGGTGACCACGGGTGGCATCGTCTGCAACTCCGGCACCGCCATGCAACGGCTCGGGCTTCGCGTGGCGGCCTCGAGCCTCGTGGGCGACGATCTCTGGGGCAGCGTCGTCCGATCGCGGCTCGCGGCCGAGGGCATCGACACCGCGGCGCTCGAACCGCACGCCACGCTCGCCACCAGCACGACCGCCGTGCTGATCGACCCAAGCGGCGAGCGCAGCTTCGCCCATCACGTCGGCGCGCCGCACGCCATCGATCTCACTTTCATCAAGCGACAGGCCGCCCACTTCGGCAATAGCCGCATGGCACTGGTCGGCTATTTTGGACTCCTGCCTTCCCTCGAGCCGGTGCTGGCCGACGCGCTCGCGACCATCAAGGCGACGGGCTGCCGCGTGACGCTTGAAACCGGTGGCTCCGGAGGCACCCTCGCGCAACTCGAGCCGGCACTCAAGCACGTCGACATCTACGTGCCCAGCCTCGACGAGGCCATCCATCAGACAGGCCTCTCCGATCCGAAGGAGATCATCGACCGCTACCGACGGCACGGAGCAGGTGGGATCGTCGGCGTGAAGCTCGGCACGCGTGGCACGCTGCTGAGCCCCGCGGCCGGCGACCTGTTTGAGATTCCGTGCGTGCCCGCCCCCGGACTGGTCGTCGACACGACCGGCGCGGGTGATTCGTTCCTCGCCGGACTGATCACAGGCATCCTGAGGGGCATGCCGCTTCGCGAGGCCGGCCTACTCGGCGCGGCTACGGCTGCCTGCTGCGTGACGGGTCTGGGCGCAACCGCCGGTCTGCGATCGTTCGACGACACGCTCCGTCTGGCCGAAGATCAACCCAGATGAAAATCGATCACCAGCGGCAGGTGGTCGCTGGCGACATGCGAGAGGCTCGTCTTCACGATTCGCGCCTGCCGAACTTCAATCGCGCCGCGCACAAACGCTTTGTCGAGCGCCCCAACCGCCAGCCAAGCCGGAAACGACCGGAACTTGCCAGCCGGATGGGTCACCTGTGCGAAGCCGTTCGCAGCCAGGCTCGCAGCGGCGAGCGTGTCGCGCCAGTCGTTGAGGTCGCCGACGACCAGCGTCGGCAGGTTGTCAGCCGAACGAAACAGCATGTGGCCGAGTAGACGTTCCATCTGCCAGTGCCGCTCACGCTCCGCCAGGCCCAGGTGCGTGTGCACGAGGTGCAGCGGGCCCTCGGGGCTGTCGATAAGGAGCAGTTGCGCGCCGCGTGGCTTCCGCGTGCCCTGCCGCAGCAGGATCCGGTGCCGGTTTTCCACCGGCCACCGCGACAGCACGAGATTCCCATAGCCGCCGTTGCCAACCGCCACGTTCGCCTGAAAGACCGAGTGGGCGCGGCAGTAGCGAGAGAGGAGCCGCGGCTGATCGTCGAACCGACTCCGACGCACATTTCGATCCACCTCTTGGAGGCAGATGAGGTCGGGATTCTCTGCCTCGATGCAGTCGATGATCCGCGCAAGCGAATACCGCCGGTCACGGCCGCCGATCCCCTTGTGGATGTTCCAGCTCAGCAGTCGCATGGGGCCATAGTCTTCGGGGCGGGGATCAGTGTTTCTGTTTCTGTCGCATGAAATACCGCTGCACGCGGGCCACGCACGGGCGGCCGTCTGGGCTCTTCGTCGCGCAGGCCGCATCGGCCTGGCCAGCCCTCTGCACCACCGCCCGCACGCGGCTGGGCACGGGTTCCGCGAGGTCGGCATCAACGTCGTCCACGGTAAGACCAT
>JBIIOL010000489.1:0-3250 GCA_044336965.1 Pirellulales bacterium
GGATGCCACCGAGGTGTGTCTGTCGTTTGCCGAGACGATCTCCACCATGATGCCGCGGATCTCGAGCGACAGCGGTGAAGTTGGCGTGACGAACTCGAGGCCCGCCGGTTCGCCAAGCATTCGCGCGATGTCGGCGCATGCGGTGGTGTCGGCCGCGAGCCAGATCGTGCGGCAGCCGTGGGCGGCGAGGCCGGTGATGAGCGAGCGGAGCATGGCCGCCTGCGCGGGGCTGGCCCGCTGGGGGTCGAGCACGCGGCCGAAGAGCACCAGCGCCGCGGCATCGGCCTGCCGGGCGGCCGCCGCGGCCGACAGGAGCGCATCGGTGGCGGCTGTTGCGATCGGTTCGGCGACGGCCGTCGGCGTGGCTTCAGGTCTGGGGAGTGGGCGGTCGATCGCTGGATCGAACGCAAAGACGATGTCGGCCACGGCATCCACCTCTTCGTCTGGGCACCGCGGAACGGTGCTGATGCGCCGACGGCCGACTCGTTGAACCGATCAACAGGCCCGAGCCGATCCGTGGCAAGGGAACACAGGAAAGATGGGGGCAATGTAACGCCCCGAGGCCGCTCGCGGCCAGCGCAAAAACACGCTGGAAAACGCCACTCTTTTTTTACGAAACCGCCGCATCCTCCACAAAAAGCCCCCGGCGTGAGCCGGGGGACTCCGGGTGTGAACGCCACGCCGCGTGGCATGCCGTCCGATGTCACCCGCATTGGCTCGCCGGCTGCGGCATGCTCGTCGCCGGCGGATTCTGCTACAGGATGCTCGGGGATGAATCGTGCATCGCTCGTGAGTCGCAGAATTCACCGGCTCCCGCGCGTGCCTCCGACCGGCTCCTCAGCATCGGTGGTCACGTCGTCAGCATCGGAGGCGAGGCGGCGAACTTCGCCGCAAGATCTCCGGCCCAGCGGGTTGCGTCGGCCGCGGGGCCGACCGCCGCCAGCACGCGACTGCGGAGGAGCACTCCTTTTTCAAGCTCGGTCGAAAAGAGCCAGCACTCGACGACGGTGCGCTGCCCGTCTCTGCGAGCGGTCAAACGTCGCGCGTCGCCCTGGTGCGCGGCCACGAGCACGCTCGTGCCGGCGGAACCGGCCGCTCCTCCGCAGCGAAGGAGCGCGCAGGTGGCCTCGGGCGACGGATCCGTGTGCCAGTGCACGCCGTTGGTGGTGCACGTGCCCCACAGCATTTCGGTGGCTTCGATCTCCGATACGACCGCGAGCACGGAATCGCTCTGCAGCAGGGAGGTCTGCGCCGATGCGATGAGTTCCCAGGCACGAGTGCCTGCGTCTGACGGTTGCAGCCGCCACATGGCGGTGGTGCGAAGGTGGCGGGCGTCGGCCGATTCGTAGACGGCGGTGACATCGTCGCCCCGCACCCAGTGGTCGGTGAGCCGATGGTCAGACCGCAGGTCAAGCCCGAGCAGCGAGCACGCCGAAGACTGGCCCTGGCCTGCGAGTGTGATGCCCTGCCGTGGCCGATCGAGGTCGATGACGGCGGGCGATGCGGATCGAGAATCGGTGAGCCGCGTTCCGGTGGCGATCCAGGTGGATTCGGCACATGAACTCTGGGGTGGCACAGATCGCAGCGGGGCAGGGGACGTCATGACGCAGGGGCTCCAGCACGCGGGCGTTAGAAAATACCCAAGCATTCTAACGCGATTCGATCACCGACGGCGCGACTGCCGTTTGCGGGAGCAGGACCGCCTTGCCGGGCCATCCCGGCGGCACGAGGTCGGATGCGTGTTCCGCATGGAGATCGACGGAGAATGACTTCTCCGTAAACTCTTCAGTTCGAGGATCGATCGTCTGATTGATCGTCTCGAAGAAGCGAAGCGTCATGATGGCGTCTTTGAGTGTCATCTGCAGGCCTTGTCGCGGCCAATCGGCTGCCAGGCACACGCCACGCTGGTGTTGGCGGTCGAGCGCCGTGATCGTCTCGCGATCCACGATGACCATGCAACGCAGCCCGGGCGTGAACCTCGCCTCGCCGAGAACGGTCAGCACCTCGGACACGCCCGCTACCGCAGGATCGATCTGAAAGAGCAGTTCGGTCCAGCCCATGCCGCATGCATCGCCAGTATCGTTGATCGTCGTTCCCCACTCGCGCAAGGCCATCTGGTAGGCGGCACGGTATGGGTCGATCGCCAGCAACGGTGCCGTCGACAGACTGGATCCCACCGCCAGTCAGGTGGTCTTCGCCACGGAAGGCGGTTGCCGATCCAACTGAAAACCCCATACGTGGTCCAGGCCACCGCCATGATGAGGCCGATCAGCCCGCCGAGAAGAGAAAGCGTGAGAAGGAGATCGGTCATGGTTGCGGTCTTGCTCGCAGGGATGAAAGAGGTCAGGGGCCCGTCAGCGAGGCCGACTACGGCCACGGGCTTGAAGGATCAGAATCCAGAACCGCCGCCACCTCCGTCGCCACCGCCGGAGCAGCCTCCGTCACCTCCGCCGCCGGAAAACCCTGAGCCGTCGCCGGAATCGGGGGACGACGTCATGGAGGCGGCGGTGCAGCTGCTCATCTGCCCGAGCGAGTGGGAAAACGTCGACAGATCGAACGAGTCAATCGGTTGGCTCCCCGCATACCACTGCGGAGGCACCGTGCAGATTCCCTTGAAGCTCCGGGCCCAGCGCCGCTCGACCCCCAGTGCGATCGCATACGGCAGGTATCGCTCGAACAGTTCGGGTGTGAGCGGCATGGATGACAGGCGGTGGGCATCGACCCTCGACAGAAACTCCCGAAAGCCGCGGATGGCCGCGCGGGCACGCACGCCTGCCACGGTTCGCGCCGGCATGATGGTGGCGAATAGGATGGAGAAAAGCAGCGTCGGGAATCCCATCAGGAAGGCCGCCAGAAAGTAAAAATCCTTGGCCGACCCTTGGCTGGTCATTCCGACGAGAATGGCCAGGGCCATGATGGCGATGCTGCTCACAACTCCATACACGAGATAACGATTCGTCACCTTGTCGGGCCGTTCGGAATAAAAGCCTCGCTCGACGAGGTCGTCGTACATCGCATCGCGAATCGTGGGCAGATGGGTGTAGAACTTGTCTTCGAGCGCCGTCGACATCACCGTAGCCAGAATATCGTCGTGGCCAGCCCCCTGCGGGGTCTCCGAGTTGAAGATGCCCCGGAGGATGCGCTCGCCGGAAGCATTCACGCCCTTCGCCTGCCAGTCGATCGGCGGCTCCAGAAGCTCGAACGCATACGTCGCCCTGGACAGCCATCCGCCGGGCGTGACTTCTCGGAT
>JBIIOL010000055.1:0-11171 GCA_044336965.1 Pirellulales bacterium
CTCGTGCTGAGCCACCGCGATGAGATCGCCCATGCCCCCCCGGAGATCGCGACCGACGTGGCCTGGCGGATGGTGTTTGCGGCTTTAGCCCAGCAGATGATGTTCGACGAACGGGAAGTCAGCGGCATGCCGATGACCATCCCGGCGCTGGTGCACGAAATCACATGCTGTATTGTGGCCTACCTCAAGGCAGCCCCGGCGAAACGCTGATCGCACTTTCCGGCAGATCGGGCACCTGTCGCGCACGGTCCTTTGGCGAATGATCCCATCAGCCGGTTCTTTGAGATTCTGCGTCGCCTGCCCCCAGCAACCGCCGTTTTCCCGAAGCGAAAAACGCTCGGAGATGACCCGATGAACTGGCTCGTGATGATCGCATTCGCCCTCGTTCTGGCCTGCTGTGGAAACGCATCGGCGCAGGACGCCCCTTTCGTCCGCGATGTGTTCAACAGGATCAACGCCGAGAGGAAACAGCACGGACTGAAGCCTTGCACCTACAACAAGACCCTCGAGAAGTCCTCCCAGGCCCATGCGGATTGGATGGCACGCAATCGAAAGATGGAGCATCTTCAGCCCCCGCCCGCATCGTTCGAGGAGCATCGCACCTGCAATCACCACCCGATCAATCGGGCCATCAACGCAGGCTACATCACCTGGGAAGAGGTCTTCCAAACAGAGACCACGCCGAGCGGGGCGGTCGTCCACACCAGGCCCGACGCCAACGACCATGTGGGAGAGATCATCGCGGCGGGCTGGAAGGCGGGCCATCCAGGCTCGCACACCGAGACCATCGTACGGGGCTGGATGAACTCACCGGGCCACCGCAAGGAAATCCTCACCGGCCACTACCAGGAGATGGGCATCGGCGTCGCCTGCACGCCCGACGCCAACTACGACACCTTCTGGTGCGTCGTTTTTGGTGACCCGACGAAGTAGTCAGTCGACCTTCTTGAAGCTCAAGACCGTCACCTTGGGGCCGTACTGAGCCTGCACGAGCTTTTTGGTGTGGCCAGCGTCATTTGCCTGCACCTGCGTCGTGCTGACCCTGCTGTCGAGCCGAAACTTGACTTCGTAGGCGTGGAGCACGAGGGCGACTGCAGGGGCTAACCTCTTCCTTCCACCCCAGCCATCGCTACCCCATGGAGCGATCGCCTTGTGGAGTTGCCGGCCTCAGGTCTTGATACACATGCTCCCACATATGCATCGGCACACTGAAAATGCATCGCTCTTCGATGTCGGTGATGAAGAGGGCGTGAACCCGATCCATCGGCGAGATGACGATCTTCAGTACCTTCACCCAATCCGGGAACACCTCGCCGATAGAGGCCGTGTATCGGGCGAGGCTGTGCAAGCACTTTTGGGTATGAAGCTCTCGTATTTCGCCTTCATTCACGATGCAAATGGAGAAGGTGAGGACTTGCAGTCCGCTGCCATCTGGCGGCCTCAGCAGCAACGCAGCCATCTGGCTCCGCTGACGATCGCCTATGTGTTCAAACAACGGCACGGAACCTTCCTCCCCTTGTGGCAATCACCCTTCCGCCGAAGCAATCCGCCAAGCGACCGTAGGGCCCTTCAGGAGACTCAAGTGAAGGCTTGTGGCAGCAGGATCCTGGTATGAGCAACGTTTCCTACTAAAAAGCATTGCGATTCCTGATGAGCAAAGGGGCCAGAAAACCCGCGCTCGCAAGACGACGACGAGCGAACATGCCCTTGAAGGGCGGGAATTGGCACGGTTGGTCTGGTTCATGCCGATGGATTTTCAAGAAATCACGACTGGACAGAACCCCCTCCGCGGAGCTAGTACGACGGTGTCGATCAAACAGGCCTGACAGCATCAGCCACGGAAACAGGGAGGTACAGCGATGCGAGGACGCATGCTGTGTAACGACGAGGAGGCCGGGGCTCGGGGTTTCGTGGGCCACGAGTGCGCCCGCAGACGCGCCGTCTTGCGGGAGACGATCGGGGCCTTCGAGCGGGCCGATCCGGCCAACGCCTACCACGATCTTGCCCTCCGTAACCTCGCCCGCTGGCGGGAGCAATCCAACCATGCATCCGCCGGCTTCAAGGTCGAGGTGCTTCCGGGTGACTGGGGCGAGGTGACCCGTTCCCTGACGGCCACATACGGCGAGTGCTTCGCCGTCCTCAACATGGCCAACCCCTATGTCCCAGGCGGCGCCTATGTGGAGGGTGCGGTGGCGCAGGAAGAAAACATGTTCCGTCGCACCGACTGCCATTTTCAGGTCGGCCACGAGGACTACGACCCCACGACCGACTGCTACCACCCTGAAAAGACCCGACTGCTCCTCGCCCAGGATGGCCGCGTGTACCTCGACTCCCGTCGGCCCCGCGTCTGCATTCGCGGCCCAGAGGATCGAACATGCCCTCGCCTGGGTTATCCCTGGCTCGCCGAAGACGAGGTGTTCCCGTTCTTCGAGCTACGGGCGTCGGCTCAAGACCTGCGTGGAGGCCGCACGTTCAGCGAGACGGAGGCTCGGCGCCGCATCGTGGCCCAGTTCGACACGCTCGAGGCAGATGGCATACGGCATGTTGTGTTTGGTGCATTCGGGTGCGGTGCATTCAAGAATCCGGCTGATCGCATCGCAGAAATCTACCGAGACGAGATCCGGCAGCGCACGTCGCACTTCGATGTCGTCGCGTTCGCCATCTTTCATGCCGGCTACGGCCCCAACAACTTTCTGCCCTTCCAGGAATCGCTGCGTGATCTGGGGCGTTGAATGTGAAAGGGCAATCACCTCCAGCCCGGACTGAGGTGGACATCGAGTCGCGAGAACAGGATCGCCGCAGCCTCAGATGAGATCGATCGGACGCCATAGAGATGGATCCGGCTCTTCACCTCGACGAGGGCCTCAGCCAGTTCCGGCGAAATGCTCGTCAGTCCGTCGAGACAGAGCGTCGCCTCAAAGGAAGCCAGGTTCCGTACTGCCTCCGGCGAAAGGCTGCGCAGGCCGGAGAGGACGAGCCGGTCGAGCGGATCGAGCGGCCGGAATTCATCCAGAGCAGCCGCCACCGATGGCGTGAGTTCCCGCAGGCCGCCGAGCCACAGGGTTCCCTGGTAGGCGGCCAATTCCCGGGCGGCCTCCGCCGAGAGGCTCATCAAGCCGTTGAGGCGGAGTCTGATCGCCATCATACGCGGCAGGCATGCCGGCCATTTCCCACCGCCGTGGGCCAACGCCCGCGCAGCGGCCGGCGAAAGCGTTCTCAAGCCGTTGAGCTCAAGGGAGCCGAAATGATGCTTCAGTCCTGCGGCAGCCTCATCATCCAACTCCCGCAGGCCGTCGAGAACGAGCGTTCCCTTGTGGCTGCCAAGCGCCCTGGCCACGCTGGCCGCGAGCTTCCGCAGCCCGGCAAGAGAGAGCGTGAGCTCCTCGATGCCCTTGACGTGATCAAGCCGCGCCGCGATGTCGTCCATGAGCTCGGCAGAATTCAAGTCGGCCTCGTCCCGTTCTGAAAATCTTTCGTCGGACTCCCCCGCGGCAAGACACTCCGCGGCCGACGCACGCATGCTTTCCAGACCGTGCCGTGCCAAAGCCTCCGCGACGGCAGGCTCGAGCGTGCTGCAGCCGTCGAGAGAGAGGTGCCCACGATGTCGGGCCAGACATCTGGCCGTCTCCACGGAAAGCTCGCGGAGTACGGGAAGCCTGAGTTGACCGTCATGCCTGGCCAGAATCCGGGCGGCCGCTGGCGACAGATCTGTTACCCGGTCAAGGGTGATCGGCTCTCCCTTCGGCACGACGATCCGTCGGGCCTGCGCAGGGGTCATCCTTCCTGTGGCGCCCCGCGTCGAAAGGCGTAAACCGCCGCCGAGGGCAACGAAGCGTTCTCGCAACGTGATGATGAACTGGCGCATCGGATGGGCCTCGCGGTCGTTCGCACTGCGTGTCTTCCCCGACGGTGGCGAGTGCCCCTTGGAGCCCGCCACAGGCGGCCCTTGACTGCCTCTGCGCAGCATCGTCACGCCAGCAAAAAGCCCTCGGGGTGGGTGAACTGTCTGCGGGCGATTTCCGGAAGCCTCGCGCGCGTCTGCATGAGGAGAAGCCCCAGATGATTCTCTCCGATGAGATTTCCGTGGCCATCGTCGCGGCAGCCCCAAAACGTGTCTGTTTGTGAGATTTCCACGATGACCCTGTCCTGCGTGTCGCGCAACACCCTGGCGAATGTTGCGTAGTTCCAGAAGGCCTTGAGCTCGAGCACCCACAGCATCGCCTTCAACTTCACGAACTCGGGCGACTCCCAATCGCTACGGATCAGCCCAGTAACTGCTGCGCACTTTTGAGTCATCTTTGCGCCCCTCGCATTGGTTGCCTCCCGAATACGGCGTCGCACGTTGGGCTCAGCCTGGGGACTGCTCGCCGGCAGGCACGTGACGTCACCGGCGTATTTGCAGGCTTGGTAGAGCTGTTCGGAGGAGTTCCATCGACTCGAGCGCTGCCTCACCGGGGGCCAGAAGATCTCCATGCCTCCGGCCATATTCGACAACTCCCAGTGCGGATTGTCTTTTGAGAAGAACCACGTCACGTCACTTTTCTTGTAGACATTCATCAGCAGTCCTCCCCAGGGTGAGTCGCGGCTTCACGCGCGGAACAGAGCGGGCATCGCTCCACACAGTGGCTACGCGGGACGGGCGACGGCGCTTCATTCCGTTGAACATCCCTTCCCAGGGGAATGTCAGTGCCGAGACCGGTTGACGTACGGGCCGAAAGTCGGTGCGGGGCTGCCCATGCCGGTGTGAAATCAAAATCACGACTCCCTGCCACATTGCCGAGCAGGACACCACACTAGGGGGGCATCCGAGGCTGCCAATCACAGTGTCGATGACCTTGTCCGTCGCGTGGCCCAGCTCGACCAGAACATCGGTAAGGCAAGGCGATCGAGCAATTCGGGGATCAGAAAAAGGGCGAACTTCTGGGCTTGGCGGGCGACTTTTCTGCCACGCTGAGAAACGCTTCGTCGTCCGATGTGCCTCCACGCGGGAGCGTCCTTGAACGCCTCTTCTATCGATGAAACGACTTGTCGCAAGGATCATCCTCGAGCCGGGTTCGCGATAAAGTTGGCCACGTATTCTGCCACGGGATAATCTTTGACGTAGGCCTTGGCATGCATGTGGTCCAGCCCACCCACGGAAATGAAAACACATTCGCGTTTTTTGTGGGCAGGATCATCCAACTGCAGAAATTTCTCGTAGAGCTCCAAAATCCCCTTGGTCGTCACTTCCTTGGGAAACAACTCGTCATCCAGCCCGTGGACGAACAGCATTCGCTTGCAACCGTTTTCAAACCATTTGGAATCGACGTCCCCCCACACCAGATCCCGGAACACCGGATCGAACGTTGTGCGGCACTTTTCTAGGTCTTTGACCGTGTTGCCCCACTCCTGTGCCCCAAACTCGAACTTGAGCCTGTCACGAAAGACCCTGTCGATGGCCTCGGGCCTGATGCTGGCCAGGTTCCACGACGAAAAGAGCACCGACAGCGAATCGATCTTCTGTCCTAGGCCCGCCGCAGCCCCCAGTGCCGCAGCGCCCCCCAGTGAATACCCGACCAAATGCACTTTCGGGTCCGCTTTCAGGTCATACTTGTCAGGATCCAGGCGAATGTCACCGACGAGCTGTTCGATGTCATCTTTGACCTGGTCGTAGCCGCCGTAATACAGATAGGCGCCATTTTTTTGAGCTGCACGATGGCCTGGCATGTGCCGTCTGCTGCGGCCTCCCCGCAGCGATCGAAGTGAAACGGCAAGGGCAGGAAAACGGCGGCGATGTTTTCGCTGTTGAGCGCCTTGGCAATCTTCTCGTACCGCAGGAACGTCAGGCGATTTTCGCCTTCGCCTGGCTTGACGCCTTCCAAAAACCCGTTGACCAAGATCGCGATCTGCGAGGGCTTCTCGCCGTTTTCCACCTCCACGGGCCAGCGATGCAGTTTAAACCTGCGCTGCTGAGGAGACATTTGCTTGTAACGATCACTGCTCTCGAAGAACACTTCCGTAGCCACGATATCCCTCCGTTTCGCGTCCAGTCGAACACGACCGCCCAAGGGTGTCTATCCACCCTTGCGGGGGTCAAGACGCCAGGTGCCGGGAGGCGATGCGGGACGCCGATCTGCAAAAAACCCGCGAAAATCGCGTATTGGCCGGTCGACCACCCCATTCCCGCACTGCCTTCAACAGGAGGCACTTATGAACCCAACTGAAATCGACGAACTGATCGCCGTAAACCACAACATCGAGTCCTGCCATGGAACGAACTACCAGTTGCTCCTGGAGGAACTCGGGATCGACGAGTTGCTGCCGACGCTGCTTGACCGGCTCACGCACTGGGACCGCCTCGTTCGCATGGGTGCGATCACCCTGCTCCACGTCCGTCGTCCCAGAACCAGACTGGTGTTCGATGCACTCAGGCCGTTGATTCATGACGAGGAGCTGTACGTCAGGGCCTGGGCCCTGCAACTGCTGGCGGCGTACCAGCCGTATTGCCGTGAACTGATTCCGGAGGTCTTGAATGTCGTCGCGGACGAAAAAGACAGCGAAGATCAATTGGCACGAGTCGCTGCGCTGCGATTCATGATCATTCAGGACCGTGGCACGTACGAAGAGCCGTTCATGCGGGAGATCGACAAGCACATCGTCATGGGCTCGTGGACATCCGCGACCATGCTGGGACTTTTGACGTTTGTGGAAAACACGATGGTGGATATTGGCAACGACCCCTTCAACGAAATGGAGATCCCTGTGAGTGATACCGAACCGATGGTGCTGTATCCGTATCAGCTGTCTGGTGGTCAATGGTGTTTCGACGACCCCGGCACTGGTCTGAAGGAGGAACTCTTCGTTCGCGGGGCTGATGACTGCATCTCCCGAATGGTCGAGGCCAGGCAGATCGCCAACGCCGACAAGGGGTTCAAGATGACGTTCGGCGGGGAAGAGTTTCCCGGGTACGACGTGGTCGTCGAATGGACGGGATGCGAAGGCGAGGGGAACACCTATGCCGGCTCGATCGCCGGTGAGCAGATGGATCTGTGGCTGTGCCCTGCACTCGGCCGCTACTTCCGGTCTACGCCGCAACGGATCTATGTCCGCGTGGAACCACTGCCTGAGGGCATTGATCCCATCTGGCACGACGGCGGCCGCGGGTACAGGTATGTGGGAGACTGACCCGCCGTGCGGCAGGGCGGCGGCTGGTGTAGACTAGTCCCTCATATGGACTCACCCCCCACCAGAAATGGCTCCGACACCCATCTCGAAGGCTTCGTCCACCTCGCTTTGCAGGGTGACGCAACCGCCAAGGAGCAATTGCTCCACCACGCCTGTGATCGACTCCTCCTGCTCACGCGACGCATGTTTCATGATCGCCCGGGCCTACGGAGATGGGAGCAGACAGACGATGTGTTTCAAAACGCGATGGTCCGCCTGCACCGGGCTCTTGCCGATGTTGAAGTTCAAAGCGTCCGGCACTTCTTCAATCTGGCCACGCTGCAGATACGACGAGAGCTCATCGACCTCGGCAGAAGTCACTTCGGGCCACGTGGCATCGGCCACAACCACCACACCGATCATGAGCCTGCAGATGACACGGGTAGTGCCCTCACGCAGCTCCACGAGCAGCCACAAGACCTTGCCGCATGGACCGAGTTCCACGAGCGAGTCGCGCAGCTCCCAGAAGACGAACGAGAGGTCGTGGATTTACTCTTCTATGAAGGCGTCTCGCAGGAGGAGGCCGCGCAGCTTCTCGACTGTTCCGTCAGGACGATTCGCCGCCGCTATCACGACGCCAAAGTGCGTGTCTACAAGGGGCTGACAGGTGGATCACCAACGCCAGGAGATAGTGGCTGATCTGCTCCTCACGTGGGAGGACTTGTACACACGCGGTCACGACACACCCGCTGCAGAGTTGGCTCGAGAGCATCCGGAACTTGCCGCTGAGCTGGCCGAACGGATCAAGGCACTGAAAGCGACGGCGTGGTTCGATGAGCCGCCGCCTGACGAGAATCCGGCCGATCTCGTTCCCGGCAACACGGCGAAGCCGCGCACGCTCGCCCAACGCTATCGCCTCGACGAGCTGATTGCCCTCGGCGGATTCGCTGAGGTCTGGCGTGCTTACGATCAGCAGCTCCAGCGTGCTGTCGCTATCAAGATTCCCAAAGCCACGAGAGGAAACTCGGCGGACAGCTTGATGGCAGAAGCCCGTCGGGTTGCCAGGCTCAGGCACTCAGGGATCGTGCCCGTTCATGATGTTGGCCTCGACGACGACCGGGTCTTCATTGTTTCAGAGTTCATGGATGGGGGGAGTTTGGCTGACCGGCTCGCGAAGGGCCGTGTTGATCAACAGCAAGTCATCGGGTGGATCGCCCGGATTGCAGACGCCTTGGATTACGCCCATATCAATGGCGTGATCCACCGGGATGTGAAGCCCGCCAACATCCTCATCAATCATCATGACGAGGCATTGCTTGGTGATTTCGGCATCGCCCAGTCAGCGCACAAGACTGGCACGTTGGCCCCCTCCATCGGCACGCTTCGATACATGGCTCCGGAGCAACTCGAGGGGAGGCCCGTCACCCCCAGCAGCGACGTCTCCAGTCTGGCCGTCGTGTTGCACGAATCACTGACCGGACGCAGTCCCTTTTCTTCCGACGACCCAAATGTCATTCGCCGGGAAATCACGAGGGGCATCTCGAGTCAGGTCTCTCATCAGCTTCCAGACGCCGTCGCCGCAGTCTGTCGGAAGGCCCTGAGCCGCAACCCGCAGGAGCGTCATTCCTCTGCTGCCCACTTTGCCGCCGATCTCCGCCGGGCGGTCGCACCCCCGATCGTCCCACTCACGCGTTCATGGTGGCCGATGGCCCTGGCAGCACTCGCCTGCATGACGGCAGGCAGTGTTTGGCTGGCCACCCGGGATACGTCCCGTGTCAGAAGAGGGCCACCCGCTACGGCACCAGCACACCCCACAAAGCCTGTCGAGTCCCCGATCACGATTCCGGACGTGAAGCCAATCACGGATGCCGTGCAGGATCTAACCGGACCACAGGGCGTCGCCGCCAACATCAAGCGCATGACGGATGCCATCATCCGCCAACACGACGTCCCAACGAAGGATCTGGTACTTGTTGAGGGGGGTGAACTGCCAGAGGACTCGGATTTGGCAGGAACCGCTGTCATGACCTTCATGATCGCTCCGGTCGAGACGACGTGGGGCGAGTGGAGGAAGGTCTGGGAGTTCGGCAAAAAGAACGGCTACCGCTGGCCGACAAAAGGCTCAGGGAGCGCCAGCGACGATCCGGTGCATTCCGTCAGTTGGTTCGATGCCTTGAAGTGGTGCAACGCCAGAAGCGAAATGGAAGGCTTGTCCCCGGTCTATCTCCACGAAGGCAGCACCTATCGATCAGATGACCACACGCCCACTGTTGATCCACGAGCCACTGGATACAGGCTCCCCACCGAGGCGGAATGGGAATGGGCCGCTCGTGGTGGGAAGCTCAGCCGGGGCTTTGAATACAGCGGGAGCGACAACCTGAACGACGTCGGCTGGCATGACGGCAACTCGATGGATGCCGCCGTCAAGCTTGCCAACATCAGGGGAACCTGGCCCGTCGGTCAGAAGCAACCCAACGAACTGGGCCTCTATGACATGAGTGGCAACGTCATGGAGTGGTGTTGGGACACCAACGACAGCCCACCTCTTCGCGGCGGCGGGTGGCATGTCTCCGGTTCGCCCGCCTGCAGAGTGGCTGACCGCTCGATCCATCGCACGCCAACCACGGTTGACATCTCCATCGGGGTGCGGGTCGCCCGTAATGCCTCTCAGCCCTGACGTGACGCGGTTCCCGACTTCAATGATGGTCGCCGGCCCGACGTCCCCTCCGCGCGAGCGACCAGCCGGTTATTTTTTAAGCGCCGTCCGTGGCACCGACGGCTTCGAGCGCCTTGCGAACGTGCGGCTCGGCGGCGAGCGTGGCGTTGTAGGCCATCCGCACGACGCCCTCCTTGTCGATCACGTAGGTGACCCGCCCGGGAAAGATGCCCAGCGCCCGCGGCACGCCGAAGAGCCGCCGCAGGGCCCTGCTCGAGTCGCTGATGATCGGAAAGGGAAGCGAGTGCTTCGCGGCGAACCGCTTGTGGCTTTCCGGTGAATCGCTGCTCACGCCCACCACCTCCACGTCAGCGCCGATGAACTGCGCGTAGGCGTCGCGGAAAGCGCAGGCCTGCTGCGTGCAGACCGGCGTGTTGTCCTTGGGATAAAAGAAAAGCACGAGCGACTTGCGGCCGAGGAGCGACGTCGAGTCGAACGTGCTGCCGTCCTGCAGCGTCGCCTGGAAGGGCGGAGCCTTGTCACCAACTTCGATTGAGGGCACGGGCGGATCCCCGGGGGGTACGGTGCGGTGTCAACTCCAAGTGTAAACAGGTCAAGGTCGTACCCTGCAATTCGATCACCGAAAGACGATTCCTGATCGGGTCATTTTCTCGAGCGAGGGGTGCGAATCATCATAGCCGGCAGGTGGACGGCGTGAGATACTTCTCAACTGGAGAACCTTCGCCAAGGTCACAACGCCGTTGCAGGACGCCCCCATGACGCCTATCGTGTCGTTCCGCTCGAGCCTCCTCTTCACCCTCGGAATCAGCGCCCTCATCGTGGCGTGTGCAGAAGCCGCCCGCGGCACAGAAGAGCCTGACGGCACGAAGCCGCTCGTGACGTTCTCGAAACAGCGGCTCGATGATCGGTTCTTCGCCGAGGGGGCGGGTGTTGGCGACTTCAATCATGACGGCGTGCCCGATCTTGTCGCGGGGCCTTTCTGGTTCGCGGGGCCGACCTTCTCCGAGCGGCACGCGTTCTACGAACCCAAGCCGTTCGATCCACACCGCTACTCCGACAACTTCTTCGCCTGGAGCCACGACTTCAACGGCGACGGCTGGCACGACATCCTCGTCTACGGCTTCCCAGGCAACGATGCGTCGTGGTTCGAGAACCCGCGCGGGCAGGAGGGCCACTGGAAGCGGCACGTCGTGCTCCCGCAGGTCGACAACGAGTCGCCCACGTTCGCCGACATCGATGGTGACGGTAAGCCCGAGGTCGTCTGTTCGGTCGGTGGGTTCTACGGCTATGCGCCGATCGGTCAGCAGGATGCAGCGAAGCCCTGGACCTTCCATCGCATCTCGCGTGAGGT
>JBIIOL010000490.1:0-3246 GCA_044336965.1 Pirellulales bacterium
TGATGGTCCGCCGCCCGCTGCTCGACCCGAACCTCACGGTCGGCGGTCTCGTGTTCCTGGGAATCTCGCTGCTCGTCTTCCTGCTGGCCAACGTGATTACCACGCGGCCACAACGGGACGACCTCGCAGGTGCCGCCGCCGCAGCTCGGCTCAATGCCCGCGACGCCGAGGTCGATGCCGACCAGCTCTCCCGACTTGGCCCCGGCTACCCGCTCCTGTTCCTCCTGCCGCAGATCTCGACGCAGCGTCTCTTTTCGGCCGACCCCGACGCCACCGATTCGGGCGAGAACCGTGAGGTCAACAGCCGCGTCGTCTACGAGACCACGGCCCGCGTGATGGCCATCCTGTCTCAGTTGGCGATCGTGGCAGGCATGGTGCTCATCGGCTGGCGGCACTTCGACGCCATCCGGTTGGGGATCGCCGCGGCCGTGCTCTATCTGCTGCTCCCCTACACGGCGATCATGACCGGTCGGGTGGACCACGCGCTTCCCGGCGCCCTGATCGTGTGGGCCATTGCCGCCTACCGCAGGCCCTTCATCTCGGGCGCACTCATCGGCCTGGCAACCGGCACGATCTACTACACCGTCTTCCTGCTGCCCCTGTGGTGCGGCTTTTACTGGCAGCGAGGCATCCGCCGGTTTGCGCTCGGGATCGGCGCCGCGCTGCTGGCGCTCGTCTTCGGCCTCTGGTTCACGTCCCCCGATTCCACCGTCTTCATGGGCCAACTCCGGCAGATGTTCGGCTGGATCTTCCCCAACGAGGTGTCGTTGGAAGGGTTTTGGGCGCTGCCGTTCAACGACTCGGTCTTCCGACTGCCCGTGCTGGCCGCATTCGTGGCGATGATCTCCACGCTTGCCATCTGGCCGGCCCCCAAGAACCTCGGCACGTTGATGAGTTGCACCGCGGCCGTGCTGCTCGGCAGCCAGTTCTGGAAGGCGCACAACGGCGGCCTGTTCATGGCCTGGTTTCTGCCGGTTCTGCTGCTCGTGATCTTCCGCCCCAATCTCGAAAACCGAGTGGCCACGCTCGTGCTCGACGCGGAGTGGTTTCCCAAGCGGCGTCGCCCGTCGCCGGCGCTGCCGATCGACCGCGCCGCGTGAAGGTCACCCCCGCCTGGGATCGAAGTCGGGGGGCATCTGGCGATTGGCGAGCCACGCCCGCCAGGCGTCTGTATTCCAGTCAAAGTTCTCGCCCGTGATCCGCACCAGGGCCTCGAGCACCCGCTGGTTCTGCATCACGACCTTCTGCCGCTTCGGTCCTCCCCCTATCGACAGCCCGCCGCCGGACGGCGTGAACGTGGCGCTCATCGCGCCATCGGGTGTTCCCGCTCCGGCCACCAGCACGTGTTCCGTCTCGAGCACGTCGATCAGCGATCCGACGACCGATGCCGAACCGAGCCGCCCGAGGGCCTCGGCGGCGCGGTTGATTCGCGCATTGTCGGCACCGCCGAGCGCCCCCGCGATCGCCTGCGCGGCCATCTCGGGGCTGATGACCATGAGCCGTTCCACGGCGAGGATCCTGGTCTCGGGGTCGGCGTGATCGACGGCCACGGAGACCAGTGTCACCATGCCCTCCGGCCCACGGATGTGCGACAAGGCCTCGATGTAGTCGGCCCGCACGCGGGGCAAAGGCTCCCTGCCGAGGGCCGCTGCCAACGCCGGCACGGCGAACGGGTCGGCGATTTCTCGGATCTCCTCGACGGCTGCCTCTGCCTGCCGGGGATCGTCGAGCCGCTTCCTCAGCCGTTCGAGGCGGACGTTCCATTCCTTCTGCGCGAGGTTCACGCGATCAGCACTTTCGATCAGTTCGATCTCCTGCGCCGTCCGCCACATCCCTCGGTACCGTACGAAGCCGCGAGCCGACATCAGCTCCCGCTGGCTTGCTGGTTTCTCGGCCGTGGTCCCGGTGACCGAGACCGGCTCATCCCCCACGACGGCGCCAGACGCCAGCGGCATCATGAGCAATGCCGTGGCAATCCTCTGCAGCCGGCCGAAGACCGGGGGAGTATGGTGAATTCGCATGGCATGCCCTGCTGACGGATGCTCTTCCGGAAGTGTATCGGCATGGCGAGATGCCGGGGAAAAGGTGGTTGTCAGCTTTTTTGAACTGTTTTCGATCCGCCCGCATCACAGCCTGCCTGCGGCGTTCTGGATCGCCCCCAGGTAGGACGAGAAAATCCGGAAGACGATCAGCGTGATCAGGCCGGCAACGGCGGCCCAGACGAGAAAACCTGCACCCCGGGCCGCGGCCTCGAAGCCTGCCCGAGCCTCTTCGTCAAACTGGCCCGCCAGCCGGTCGAGCACCTCGGACGTGTTGCCGGTGGCCTCGCCCACGGCGATCGTTTCGAGCACCCGCAGAGGAAACCGCTGCGTGCGATCGAGCGCCAGTGCCAGCGTGGCACCCGCCCGCAGCCGGTCCTTGACCGCCTCGGTGTCGACTGCGAGCCCGGGCGCCACGCTCGATGCCAGCTCCAGCAGTCGGCCGACCTCGAGCCCGACCCCGCTGGCAAGCGACGCGGCGCGGCACCAGGCCGCCGCTTCGGCGGCACGCGATGCCGGCCCGATCACGGGGATGCGATCGACGACCATCCGCACGATGCCATGCCGCCGCCAGTTGGCCACCGCCTGCCCGACGAGCAGCCGGCCGACAAGAGCGACGCCGGCGACACCCGCAAGGTAGATGATCAGGCCGCGTGTGCCGCGGAGCCCGATCCTCAGGATGTCCGACATCATGCCCGCCATGAAGATGAGAAACCCGACGACGGCAATCGCCACGGCAAGTTGGAATGCCGGGCCCGCCAGACTGCGACGGAGTTCACGCGACGTGCGGACGCTCCGCGTGAGCACTGCCGAGAGTTCGCGGAGTGTCTCAGCCTCGTGGCCCGTGCGATCTCCCACGGCCACCATGCCACGGACGAGCGGTGAAAATGTGTCGCCGGCGGCTGCCAGTGATTCGGCGAGGGGATTTCCTGCGGCGAGCGACTTCGCCACGCGTTCCATGCGCGGCCGCCATGCCACAGGAACGCGGGCCGACTCCATCTGCCACGCCCGCCGCAGGTCGATCCCCGCAGCCAGCGCGACGGACAGGCGACCGAGCATGTCGGCCACCATCGCCCGCGGCATCTCCCCACGCGTGAACATGCGGAGGATTCTAGCGTGATGGGGCTTCTTGTCGTGGGTGACGCGACCGTCTCACGCCGCGTGTCGCTGCAATAAAAGCCCCCGGCGGAAGCCGGGGGACTCCGGG
>JBIIOL010000056.1:0-11161 GCA_044336965.1 Pirellulales bacterium
CGGAGGATCGACGTCATGGGAGATGGACCAGAAATCGTGCCCGATGCCATCGACCACGAACTGGTGCACGTCGTGCTCGCCGACCATTTCGTCCATGCCGCTCCGCCGCGGTGGGCTGACGAGGGACTGGCGTTGCTGTTCGACACTCCTGAGAAGCAGAGGGGGCACGAGGCAGATTTCCAGAACGCCAGGCTTCGTGGCCTCGCCTGGTCGGCCGCCGATCTGCTCGCGATCGAGGACTACCCCGCCGACTCCCCGCGACAGAAAATCTTCTACGGTCAGAGCGCCGCACTCGTCCGCTGGCTCATCGCTCGCCGTGATGCGGCCACGTTCATCCGATTCGTGGACGATGCGGCTCAAGTCGGCATGGAGGCCGCACTCGACCGTCACTATGCAATCACTTCGCTGGTTTCCGTCTCATCCGCCTGGAAGGAGGTGGCTCCCATCAACACCCTTGGTCTGTCAGAACGTCGGCGGTGACGCGGGGCCATGGCCCGCCTGCCCATCGCCTTTCCCAACAACCGTGCAGAAACTCCGAGGGCCCGGTGTGATTCGTCGCACCGGGCCCCTCAACATTCTGGGCACTGGCTCATTTTGCGAAGCAAAAGGTTCCCGTGCCCTTTTTCTTCCGGTTCCTGTTCAGCGACCGGTGGCGTAGTGACCGGCGGGCTTGGCACCCGCATGCCGCCAGGTGGCCTCACCGCTGTGCGGTCCGTTCCGACGCACGTCGCCACGGGCCGGGTTCACGGAGAAACTGCGGTATGAGCGGGTCGGCTGCACCGTTCGCACTTGGGCGGGTGCTGGCTGCACAACCTGCTGGGCCATCACCTGCTGCGTCATCACTCCACCAGCCAGCACGGCCAGCGTCATCATCCATTTTGTTGCACGGTTCATGATCTTCTCTCCTCGCTTACGAGTCTGGGTACGAGTCTGGGTTTGACTTGAGTCTTGGCTATCTTTTCAGCCGCCTATGTTCATCCTACGGCCCTCGGCGGCGGTCGGGCCTCGCAGCCCGCAGTGAAAAGATCGTCTTGCAGCTTTGCAAGCGACGATTCAGACTCGATTCAGGCCGGTTCAGACACGTTGCACGACGGCAAACCAGGCGTGGGCACCACCGGGACCGAATTCCGCCCCGGGAATGCCCGGCACGACTTCGAAGCGGGCTGGTTCGATCGTCTCGACCAGCCAGCCATCGGCAAACGCCTCTCGCAGTTCGCGTTCGCTCACGCGGCGTGGGCCATGCGTGCCTGGTTCGGCATCGGCAAAGCAGAGCAGGAAGACACGTGATCCCGGCTCCAGCAGGCGCCTGAGCGCCCCGACGTAGGCCGTCCTGCCGGCATCGTCGAACGTATGAAACAGACCGCAGTCGGTCGCCGAGTCGAACCGTTCGGGAAGCTCGCCGACCGCCACCGCATCCATCTGCAGGAAGTTCACGGACAGCCCGCGTTCGATAGCCTTCTGCCGGGCCGCCTCCAACGGCTTTTCGAGAAAGTCGACCCCGGTGACCGTGCGGCCCTGTTCCGCCAGCCAGAGTGCGAGGTCGCCTGTCCCGCAGCCGATATCGATCACCCTGCCCCGGATGACTTCGGCAGCCTCGATGAAGGCCCGCTGCGGCCGTCCGATGTCCCACGGGGCCCGCGGCGTGGCATAGTAGCCCTCGAAGCGGTCACGCGGCGGCAGTTGGGCATCGTGGGTCATGGTCGCACTCTCTCCAGTTCCAGAACGACTGCGTTCTCGCTGGGCCTTCGAGTTATTGATCGATCATGAAATACGGCTCCGGTGGAACGCGGCCGAGGTCTGCGGAAGGGTACCGAAAAAGGCGACTCCCCGCCACAGCCGCCCGGGCGGTGGCTTTTGACCTTGCACGCCCAGCGTGCCCTCACGACATTTTCATATTCCGACCGAGTGATTCAGCCCTCTGGACAACGTTCCGCATGAGCCCCGAGATCTTGTTCCAGAACTGGCAGGCCGTGCTCACGGCTGGCGTCGTGTTCGCCACGCTGGCCGCCCTGCTCTTCAGCCAACGCGGCCCCGACATGGCGATGATCGGCGGGGTCGTGGTGCTGCTGGCGGCGGGCGTGCTCGCTCCCGACGAAGCCCTCAAGGGCATGAGCAACGAGGGCATGATCACCGTGGCGGCACTCTTTGTGGTGGCCGCAGCCGTGGAACGGACAGGGGCGCTCGCGGCGCTCGTCGACCGGGCTCTGGGCCGGCCGGAGTCGCTGGCCTCGGCCCAGATGCGGACGATGGTCGGCCCCGCCGCCCTCTCCGCCTTTATGAACAATACCCCGGTGGTTGCCCTGATGGTACCGGCCATTCGCGACTGGGCGAAGAAGCACCGACTCAGCGTCTCCAAACTGCTCATGCCGATGAATGCGGCCGTGGTGCTGGGCGGCCTGTGCACCCTGATCGGCACGAGCACCAACGTCGTCGTGAGCGGACTCGTGGCGGCGAAGACCGGCCACCCCCTTGGCATGTTCGAGATCTCCTGGCTGGGTGTGCCGCTGCTGCTCGCGGGCTTTGTGTACCTCATCTTTGCCAGCCGGCACCTGCTCAAGGATCGACGACCCGCGGTCAGTCCGAGCGACGACCCCAGGCAGTATTCGCTCGAAATGCTCGTCGAGACGGGCAGCCCCCTCATCGGCCGCTCGATCGAGGAAGCGGGCCTGCGCGGCCTTGACGGACTGTTTCTCATGGAGATCGACCGTGGCGGGCATGTGATGGCGGCCGTTGCTCCCACCGAGCGGTTGGAGGCTGGTGATCGGCTCGTCTTCGTGGGTGTCGTCGATTCCGTTGTGGAACTGCAGAAGATCCGCGGCCTACGGCCGGCCACCGACCAGGTCTTCAAGCTCGACGATCCCCGCTCCGAACGAACGCTCATCGAGGCCGTGGTTTCCAACACCTGCCCCCTGATCGGCCGCACGATCCGCGAGGGCCGCTTCCGGTCGACCTACGACGCGGTGGTGATCGCCGTGGCCCGCAATGGCGAGCGCCTGCAGATGAAAATTGGCGACATCACGCTCGAACCGGGCGATACGCTCCTTCTGGAAGCGAGCGCCGAGTTTGCGGAGCACCAGCGGAGCAACCGGGATTTCTACCTTGTCAGCGCGGTGAGCAACTTCACGCCTCCACGGCATGATCAGGCCTGGATCGCCTGCACGGTGCTGGCGGCCATGGTGCTGGCAGCGACCCTCGAACTCGTGCCGATGGTGGCGGCGGCGCTCGTGGCGGCGGCCGTCGTGGTAGCTGCGAAATGCATCTCTTCGGACGAGGCCCGGCAGTCGATCGAGTGGGAGTCGTTGCTTCTGATCGCAGCGAGCTTCGGCCTGGCGCGGGCGATGGAGAAGACGGGCCTGGCGGAGGGGATCGCCCAGTCGACGATCGCTGCCGCGGGCGACCATCCGCATGTCGTACTGGCTGCCATCTACCTCGTGACGATGCTGTTCACAGAGTTGATGAGCAACAATGCGGCGGCGGTGCTGACATTTCCGATCGCCTGGCAGACGGCCGCCGACCTAGACGTGAACCCCCTGCCCTTCGTGATGGCTGTCACGGTGGCCGCCAGTTGCGGCTTCGCCACGCCGATGGGCTACCAGACGAACCTCATGATCTATGGCCCTGGCGGCTACAAATTCAGCGACTATGTCCGCTTCGGCGGGCCGCTGAACCTTCTTGTGATGGCGATCACGGTGGCGCTGGCGCCACTCATCTGGCCTTTCTGACTTCACGCGAAACATCGGCATCCTGCAGCCAACGACAGGCGGAGCCTGTCCGAAGTCAGCGATTCGTAGGTCCCCGATGCTGAGGAGCCGGTCGGAGGCACGCGCAGGCGACGGTGAATTCTGCGACTCACGAGCGATGCACGATTCGTCCAAGAGCCTCCCGTAGCAGAATCCGCCGGCGACCGAGCATGCCGCAGCCGGCGAACCAATACGGCACGACATCAATTTCCATAAGTCAATATTTGACAACGACTTACAGATGGCACTAAAGAATACATTACCATGTTGACGATCATTGTGCTGTCTGCTAGAAGTGTGGTGTGCGTTCTCAAAAACCAGGCCCCGCATCGAGGTCCACCGTGATTTCCCGCTTGCTGCTGAAACCCTGCTCGCCCGCCCGCGCGTTCACGGCCCTGCTCGTCGCCACTCTCGTCGGCTGCTCAGGCTCAGCGCCCGGCCCCGGTGGCGCAGCGAACCGCCCCAAGGCCATCGAACTGCTCAACGTGTCGTATGACCCGACACGCGAACTCTACCGCGACATCAACGCCGCCTTCGCCAAACACTACGAGCAGGAGCACGGCACTCCCGTCTCGATCAAGCAGTCGCACGCCGCTTCGGGCAGCCAATCACGGGCCGTCATCGACGGCCTCGATGCCGACGTCGTCACGCTGGCCACCTGGCCCGACGTCGAAGCGATCGCGAAGTCTGGGCTGATCCGCGAAGACTGGCAGCATCGCTATGACAACGGCTCGATTCCCTACCACTCGGTCGTGGTCTTTGTCGTTCGCAAGGGCAACCCCAAGAAGATCGCCGACTGGCAGGATCTCGACCGCGACGACATCTCGATCATCACGCCCAACCCGAAGACGTCGGGAAACGGAAAGTACAGTTTCCTCGCAGCATGGGGCGCGGCCTTGGCCGCAGGTGGCAGCCAGGACGACGCGCAGAAGTTCGTGTCGGCGATCTATCGCCGCACCCCCGTGCTCGACACCGGCGCACGGGCGGCCACGGCCACGTTTTCGCAGAAGGGGATTGGCGACGTGCACCTGACGTTCGAGCAGGAGGCACACCTCGAGGTCGACGAATCGAAGGGGGCTCTCGAGATCGTCTACCCGAAGCGTTCCATCCGCGTCGATCCGCCCGTGGCCGTGGTCGACCAAAACGTCGATCGCAAGGCATCGCGACACGCCGCCGAAGCCTATCTCGGGTTCCTCTACTCCCCCGAGGGTCGGGCGATCATCGCCAAGCATCACCTGCGGCCTTGGGGCGACAGCCCGCCGCCGCCCGCCGCCGGAGAAACCTGGCCCGCGATCGAGACCTTCGACATCGCGTTCGTCGCGGGCGACTGGAACAACGCCATGAAGAAGTTCTTCGGCGAAGGCGGCGTGTTCGACGCCATCTATCAGCCTGGCGGTGGGAAATAGACACACTATGAACGGGATTTCCTCCACGAGTCGGGCGGCGCGGCGTTCGGTGCTTCCCGGCTTCGGCATCAGCCTTGCGATCACCTCGTTGGTCATGACGGCGCTTGTGCTCATCCCCCTGTCGGTGCTGGCACTGCGGGCGGCATCACTCGGACCGACCGAATTTCTCGCGGCAGCCTGGACGCCCCGCGCCCGCGCCGCGTATGCGGTGTCGCTGGGCGCATCGGTGGTCGCGGCAGCGGTCAGTTCCGTCTGCGGCCTGCTCGTCGCCTGGGTACTGGTACGAATCGATTTCCCAGGGCGCCGGCTGCTCGACTCGCTCGTGGACGTGCCACTCGCGCTGCCCACGGCGGTTGCAGGCCTTGTCTATTCGACGCTCTATGTGGAGCGGGGCTGGCTGGGCCGGTTCCTCGTGCCGCTGGGCATCCAGGGCGCCTACTCCTGGCTGGGCATCGTGCTCGTCCTCGTGTTCGTGAGCCTGCCATTCGCGATTCGGGTCGTCCAGCCGGTGCTCGAAAGCCTTGATCGCGACAGCGAAGAGGCGGCCCGGATGCTCGGAGCCAATCGCATGCAGACTTTTCTGAAGGTGATATTCCCGGCCATCTTTCCGGCGGTGCTGACGGGGTTTGCGCTGGCGCTGGCCCGCGCGCTCGGGGAATACGGCTCGGTCGTCTTCATCTCGGGAAACATGCCTTTCAAGACCGAAATCGCCCCGGTGTTGATCGTGTCGCGGCTCGAGGAATTCGCCTACGCCGAGGCAACCGCCATCGCCGTCGTGCTGCTGGCGATGTCGATCTCTCTGCTCGTCGTCGTCAACACCCTGCAGCAGCGGGTCGCCCGCAACGCCCAGTGATCTGAAAACAGTGAGACGGGGCCACCCAATCACCATGCCCAAGCCCACCATCACCGCCGCCAACCCGCTCACCGAAAGGCTGCTCATCGCTGCCGCTGTCGGCGTCATCGGCCTGCTCATCGTTGTGCCGCTGGCGAGCGTCTTCGCAGAAGCGTTGGCCGAGGGCCCGGCCGCGTGGTGGCGGGCATTGGCCCACGACCCCGACACACGGCATGCCATCTGGCTCTCACTGACCGTGGCCCCGCTCGCCGTGGCGATCAACACAGTCTTCGGCATCGCCACGGCCTGGCTGGTAGCGCGATTCCGGTTCCCAGGGCGGTCGCTCCTGATCACGCTCTGCGACGTGCCTTTTTCGGTCTCGCCGGTCGTGGCGGGGCTGGCCCTCGTCCTGATCTTCGGCCGGCAGGGGCTGCTCGGGCCGACGCTCGCGTCACTCGGCTGGAAGGTGATCTTCTCCTGGCCCGGCCTGGTCCTGGCCACCACGTTCGTGACGCTGCCGCTGGTCGTACGCGAACTCATCCCTGTCATGGAGGCGATCGGGCCGGACGAGGAACTGGCCGCCGTCAGTCTGGGAGCGAGCGGCTGGCAGGTCTTCACCCGGGTCACGCTCCCCAACATCCGCTGGGCGCTCCTGCACGGGGTCGTGCTCGCCAACGCCCGTGCGATGGGCGAATTCGGTGCGGTCTACGTGGTCAGTGGGCACATCGCTGGCGCGACCGACACCATGCCGCTTCGCGTCGAAAAGCTCTTCCAGGAATACCGCACGCCGGCCTCGATGGCGGTGGCAAGCGTGCTGGCCGGGCTGGCGCTGGTCACCCTCGTGGCCAAGTTCGTGATCGAACGCCAACTGGAGGCCGAGGCCCGCGAACTCGAGGCCGCCCGCTCACTCCCCGACACCATTGACGGCTCAGGCACGCCGCCTGACGCCGGCCCACGCACATCCACACAGGCTTCCATCCCATGAGCATCCACGTTCACGGCATTTCGAAAGCATTCGGCACCTTCAAGGCGCTCGACAATGTCTCGCTCGACGTGCCGCAGGGCACGCTCCTGGCGCTCTTGGGACCATCCGGCTCCGGCAAGACGACGCTGCTGCGGATCATCGCCGGACTTGAATGGCCCGACTCCGGCCGCATCGAGGAAGACGGCGCCGACATCACCGACCGCCACGCCCGGCAGCGGGAGGTGGGCTTCGTGTTTCAGCACTATGCGCTTTTTCGCCACATGAGCGTGTTCGAGAACATCGCCTTCGGGCTACGGGTTCGCAAGGCACCGAAACAGGAAGTCGATGCGAAGGTCAACGAACTGCTCCACCTCGTGCGGCTCGAAGGCCTCGGCGGGCGCAAGCCGGCGCAGCTCTCCGGTGGACAGCGGCAACGGGTGGCACTCGCCAGGGCGCTCGCCATCCGGCCGAAGATCCTCCTGCTCGACGAGCCCTTCGGCGCGCTTGACGCCAAGGTGCGAGTGGAACTGCGGCAATGGCTGCGGCGGCTGCACGACGAGATCGGCATGACCAGTGTGTTCGTGACGCACGACCAGGAGGAGGCCTTCGAACTCGCCGACGAGGTGGTCGTGATGAACCACGGCCAAATCGAACAGCGGGGCACGCCCGACGAGGTCTTCGAACATCCGGCCACGCCCTTCGTGATGGACTTCCTCGGCAATGTGAATGTCTTCCACGGCAGGGTCGAGAAGGGGCAGGCGTTCTGGCACGGCATCCCCATCGACTATCCGGACTATCCGCACGCGCAGGCCAGGCCCGCCCGCGTCTACCTCCGGCCGCACGAGCTCGACATTACCCGCACGAACGGTCTCGCAGTTGCAGGCAACGGCAGCCTGCAGGCGAGCGTGTTGCGAATCGCCCGCAGCGGCGCGATCTCGCGAATTTCATGCCGGCCTGACAACTCCGAGAGCGAACTTCACGTCGACCTGCCGGCCGATACGGCCCGCGATCTAGCCCTCCAGACGGGCGAACGGGTGGCCATCACTCCCCGCAAGGTCCGCGTGTTTCTCCCCGATCCCGAATATGTGATCTGAACCCTCACTTCCTCCTCCCTCCCGAGCAAGCACGAGCAAGCCATGAGTAACACGCCCGCAGACGGCCAGCATGATGGCCCCACAACGACCGCATCGCCGGAACCAAACGCAGCCAACACCGATGCCGCTCTGACCCGGATCGGAGACGCCCTGCGGGGCCTCCGTTACGGGTCGGTCCTGGCGATCGTGCAGGACGGCGTCATCGTACAGATCGAACGAACCGAGAAGACCCGGCTCGGCAAGTCAGATCGCTAGTATTCGCTTCCAAAAAATGACTACCATTTCAGTGATAATTGAGTGATTTCCAGCCTTACCCAGAACGCCCACAACCCACAGAAAAGCATTTTTTCTCTTAAAAACAGCATCAGAAAATTTTTCAGTCAACTTCTTGACCAACGTGATCGATTTGATAATATATCGGAACGTCAGGCGTTTTCGGAGTTCCTGCAAGTGCTGATCCGACGAGACGGACGGCAGGCCTGATGAAGCCCCTCACCGGGTCGTAACGAACACCCCACGCACGCGACACCGACCGGAGAAACCGGAGGACCGCGATGGCTCAACGAAGGAGCCCTCGACATGTCCTCCGCAGCACTCTCCTACACCTCCAGCCAGCCCCGCCGACTCTCGACCAAGCGACGTGGCAGCACGGCATCCTCCGCCTCGTCGCTCGCCGCCGATGCCGCCATCCGCGACTTCAAGGACGACCGTCGCCGTCGCAGCCGTGGCGGAGACGAGCAGGGCGGTGACTCGGCACTCGGCCGTGGTGTCGATGAATTCGCGTCGAACGTTTCGGCCACGGTCGAGTCACTCGGTATGCCGAAGTGGATTGTCCGCGCCGCGGTCCTAGCAGGCGTCGGCATCGTGCTCGCGGTTGCCGTCGTCAACACGCTGCCGCTGCTGGCCAGACACGTCGTCTCCGGCACCGCCACGTTCAACGGCAAGCCGCTCGGCCGCGTCAGCTTGAACTTCCAACGCATCGCAGGCTCTGGCGCACCAGAGACACGAACCGTCATCGCGGCAGCGGATGGCTCGTTCACGGTTGCCACGCGCGAGGGCCTTCCCTCCGGCGTCTATGCGATATCCGTCCGTCCCGGCGAATCCGGCCAGCTCATCCCAAAGAACTACCTCTCACCGGAGACGAGCCCGCTGCGGTTCGAGATCCGCGAAGACCTGACCGGCATGCAGATCTCCGTCCGCGATGGCAAGCAGCCCATCCGCAAAAACCGCAGATGATCCCCCTGCCCGTATGTCCCTGAGTCCTCGCTCACGTCGACCGAGGCCTGATCTGTTCGATTCGTTGCATTCCCCTCCCTGGAGATTCCCATGTCCGTTCTCACACCAGCCCGGCTCCGCCGGGGTTTTACGCTGGTTGAATTGCTGGTCGTGATCGCCATCATCGGCACGCTCGTCGGCCTGCTGCTGCCGGCCGTGCAGGCTGCCCGCGAGTCTGCCCGCCGCAACAGCTGCTCCAACAACGTGAAGCAGATCGGTACGGCGACGCAGACCTTCGCCGACGGCACCGGAGGCTCGCTGCCCAACAGTCTCCGCACCGCCGGCCTGCGGCTCGGATTCTTCGTGCGGCTCCTCCCCTACATTGAACGCACGGCACTCTTTGATCGCTACGACCCGACCGTCACGTGGTCGAAGAACACGGTGTCGTCCGGCTTCACAATCCCCAACTACGTGCTGGCCGCCACGCGGATCAATTCGTATGAATGCCCGTCGGCCCCGAACCCCGACCAGCGGTTCGACTACGACCCGCAGTCGAGCAGCCAGCCGTATGCCGTGCCTGCCACCTACGCGAAGGCCGTCACCAACGCGGCGGGCACCGATTTCTCGAACGCCTCGGCCTCACCTGGCTTCGCCGCGCCGTCCGACTACGGCCCGACGATCTACGTAGACGCCGCCCTGGCCAATCCGTCGACGCCTAACGACAACCTGGCCGACAAAGCTGCTGCCGCGGCCCCCGTGGCAGACAAGGGCAACACGACGCCGAGCACTGGTGACGGCCTGCTGCCCAAGGACTACGGCGATGGTTCCAAGCCGAAGTTCTCGGATGCCACCGACGGCCTCTCGCAGACGATCCTCGCCGCAGAGAGTGCCGGCCGACCGTTCCTCTACCGGAAGACCGGCCGCGCCGACGATACGACCAACAAGTTTCCGACGCTGCGGGTCAACGGCGGCGGCTGGGTGCGTCCGGCGTCCGACATCTCCATCGACGGCTCGAACGTGCCTGGCACGACCTTCCGCTCGAGCCCGACGGCCGTCGTCAATGCCACCAACGGCGAAAGCATGCTGACGGCAGCCTACGGGTCGGGCTACTACGGCTCCGACGGCGGCTCCGAGGTCTTCGCCTTCCACCCGGGCGGCGCGCTCGTGGTGTTCGGCGACGGGAGCACAAGGCTGATCGCCAAAGACGTGACGATCCGTGTCTTCTCGGCGCTGGTGACCCGTGCCGGCAGCGAGCACCTTGGCGACAAGGAAAAGTATTGATCTGGGTTTGTGCTCGCGAGCACACGGGGCTGCACACCCCTGCCGCTCTCACCCAGCGGCGCAGCCACGACGAAAGCCCCGGCCAGGATGGCCGGGGCTTTCTCTTTTTCGCACTGGCAGGGATTCGGCGGCAGTGGTCGACAGCAGTGGAATGACGCATCCCCCGGCTTGCGCCGGGGGCTTGTATGGGGGAGCCAGGTCGCCCCGGCGCTGCCCACCGCCGGTTTTCCCTTATACTGGTGTTCCGACCCGTCCCCCCCGGGACCACCAAACGGATGCCCCGCATCCGGGCCCTCGTCCCCGAGGTCGGGCAGGACCGCCGGCATGAGCGACATTCTCTTCCACTACTACCGGGTCAATCCCACGACGTGGTTCTACCTGTCGTCGCTCCTGTCGATCGCGGTGTTTTTCAAGTTCAACCGCGTCTGGAGCATGCGGAACCTCGACCTGGTCGGACTCATCCTCCTGGCGCCAGGTCTGCTTGCGGTCGAATACGGCGGCTATAAGGCGAGCGCAGCCGCCCAGCAGCTCGGTTACATCTGGATCTTTGCCGTGTCGGGCATCTTTCTCGTGCGGATGCTCTTCGACTCGCTGATGGTCCGCCGCCCGCTGCTCGACCCGAACCTCAC
>JBIIOL010000491.1:0-3240 GCA_044336965.1 Pirellulales bacterium
GCCGCTGGGGCTGATGGCCTGCAACGACGTGCGGGCGCGGCACGTGCTCGAAGCCTGCCGCACGCTCGGCCTGCGGGTGCCGCACGACGTGGCCGTGCTCGGCGTCGACAACGACGAGATGATCTGTGAACTGACCGACCCGCCGCTGTCGAGCATCGATCAGGCGGCGCGGAGGATCGGCTACGAGGCGGCGGCCACCCTCGACCGGCTGATGCAGCCTGCTCAGGAGGCATCGACCGGACGCGGCCGGCGCGGGCAACCACACCGTAGCCAGGCCGGCACGCAGAGGATCGTCGTGCCGCCCATCGGCGTCGTGGCGAGAGCGTCGACCGACACGCTGGCGACGAGCGACCCCGCCGTGGTCGAAACCCTGCATGCCCTGCGACGCACCCCATGGCTGAGGCCGGCCGTCGAGGCTCTGGCGGCGGCGGTGGGTCTCTCCCGCACCAGCCTCGAATCACGCTTCAAGGCGGCTGTGGGCCGATCGCTGCACGAGGAATACATCCGCCTGCGGCTCGCAGCCACCCGCCGCCTCATCACCGGCTCCGACCTGCCGCTCAAGACGGTCGCAGCACGCACCGGCTTTCCGTCGGTGCAGTACATGACGACGTTCCTCCGCCGCCACACGGGCCTCACCCCGGCCCGCCTCCGCGACCTCGAACGCTCGCGTTGAACGGCGAGCAGGTCAACTGCGTTCGGCGTCTGCCGACGACGCGTGGGGCCAGAAGATCATGATCGCCGCGATCGCGACGGCCGGTGCCAGCCCGGCCAGCGTGATGCCAGTGTCGAAGGAACCGGTCTGATCGATGAGCCTGCCGAATGCCTTCTGGATCGGCGACGCGATCAGCCAGCCGATCGCTGCCAGCAGGCCCGACGCCTTGCCAAGATGCCTCGGGCTCACATCCTGCGCGAATGAGTAATAGCACGGGAACAGTCCCATCGCCCCTGCGCCGATCAGAAGGAGCACGCCGTAGAGGCCATACCCCAGCGGCAGTCTCGCAGCCAGTATCGTGAATGCGGCACAGGCGGCACACGCGGCCGCGACGATGAGCCGCGAGCGGTGCACGGTGAGCCCCCGTTTCACGAGCCAGAGGCTCGCGGCCCCGGCGGCGATGCAGCCGACGTCGGCCGCCCCGTAGTAGAACGCATTGAAGAAGAGCGACTCCGCCTCCGTCGCCCCGCGGCCCTGCTGGAGGAATTTCGGCAGCCAGGCCCGCAGCACCTGCCAGGTGATGTTGACGGCGACGACCAACGGTATCAGCGTCCAGAACCGACGATTCGCCACGCACTCCTCCCACCAGACGGTCCCGAGCGACGGCGCCGGGCCGTCGGAGTCGGCTTTGTGCACGGCGAGGTCGCTCGAGCGGATCGTCAGCAGCCAGCCGACCACCCACACCGCCCCGATCGCACCGATGACGATGAACGGAGGCCGCCAGGCACCGACCGCCATGTTGTTGCCCACCATCCAACTGATCACGAGCGGCGTGATGATCGCCCCGATCGCCCCACCGCTTTGCAGCAGGCTGTTGCCCAAGAGCCGGTCCTTCCTGGAGAGCACGGCCTGCGTCGTCCGCAGGGCGCAGGGCCAGTGCCCCGCCTCGAAAAATCCGAGCATAGTGCGGCAGACGAGCATCGAGCCATACCCGCTCGACACGCCGGTGAGCAGGCCGACCGCAGACCAGCCGATCACGACCGCCGGATAAAGCCACCGAACGGGAAACCGGTCGGCGAGGATGCCGAACACGAGCGACCCCACCGCGAAGGCCCAGCCAAAGGCCAGTTCGAGGTCACCATACCGCTCCTGCGACAGCGACAGTTCTTCGGTGATCCGCACCGAAAGGTTGGCCAGCGTCAGCCGGTCCATGTAGTTGATCATCGTGGCCAGGAGCAGGAGACCGCTCACCCACCACTGCCACGGCCGCATGGGAGCATCGTCATTGGTCGAGGCCATCTTGGCACGTTCTTTCATGGGATCGTTTCGTTCGTTCATGAACCATGCAGCGGCGACGAGGGAGGCCGATTCTCCCCCGCAGACGACGTCTGCCATGACAGCCGTAAGGTAGGGTTTCTGCCCCCGACATACCAGCCCCGTGATCATCGCCTGATCGGGGCGGCACGCGGTCGCGCCGGCACTCAGGCAAGAAGTTCTCGCACGACCCGCTGCGTCTCGACGCCGGTCAGCCGCTGGTCGAGACCCTGAAACTTGAACGTGAACCGCTCATGATCGATCCCCATGAGGTGGAGGATCGTGGCGTTGAAGTCGTTGATGTGCACCGCCTTCTCGACGATGTTGTAGCTGAAGTCATCGGTCTCGCCGTGGGAAATGCCTCCCCTCACGCCGCCGCCCGCCATCCACATGCAGAAGTTTCGCGGGTGGTGGTCACGGCCATAGGTTTCCTTCGTGAGCGTGCCCTGGGAGTAGACGGTCCGTCCGAATTCGCCCCCCCAGACGACGAGCGTCTCGTCGAGCATGCCGCGGGCCTTCAGATCCTTGACGAGCGCGGCCGTCGCCTGGTCGGTGTCGAGGCATTGGGAGGCGAGATCGTTCGGCAGGTTGCCGTGCTGATCCCACCCGCGATGCAGGATCTGCACCGCCCGCACACCCCGCTCCACGAGACGCCGAGCGAGCAGCAGACTGTGCGTGAACGAACCCGATTTCTTCACGTCATCGCCATACATCGCGAGCGTCGCGGCCGTCTCGTCGGAGAGGTCGGCGAGTTCCGGCACGCTCGACTGCATCCGGAAGGCCATCTCATACTGGGCGATTCGCGATTGGATCTCCGGGTCGTGGTAGCGATCGAAGCCGCGAGCGTTGAGCGTGCCGAGCGTGTCGAGCATCCGCCGCCGGTCGGCCGCCGTGATCCCGTCGGGATTGGGGAGGTAGAGCACCGGGTCGCCCGATCCCCGCAGGGCCACGCCCGAGTAGCGGGTCGGCAGGAAGCCGCTCGACCACATCCGCGTGAAGAGGGCCTGGCTGGGATTGATGTCGGGCTGCGGCGTAAACACGACGAACGCCGGAAGGTCGTCGCTCTCGCTCCCCAACCCGTAGGAGACCCAGCTCCCGAGGCTCGCCTTCCCGGGCACCTCGCTGCCGGTCATGACGAACGTGCAGGCCGGGTCGTGGTTGATCGCGTTGGTATGGACCGTCTTCACCAGCGCGATGTCGTCGACGATGCCCGCGGTGTGCGGCAGCAACTCACTGTTGATCCAGCGGCCGCACTGGCCGCGCTGCTCGAACTT
>JBIIOL010000058.1:0-11131 GCA_044336965.1 Pirellulales bacterium
CGTTCATCCGTCCGGACGAGGTTTGCCAATTCGGGCTGTGCGGGATCGAGGAGCAGCACTGCAGGCACGTCTCTGAGGAACGAATCCTGCGGCAGTGCGTTGAACGCCTCCACGGCATCCCTGCCAAACGATGAGGTGCTGATCACGAGGCAATCCGCCGCCGGCGGCGACGCCGAACACCGGTCCAACGCCCGTTGCAGGTTCTCTGTCAGCAGCACCTTGTAGCCGAGGTTCTTGAAAAAACCACGCAACTCAGCCTGCTCCGCGGGGGAGGCCTCCGCCAGCATCAGCGCGCCCTTCACCGTCGCCTGTGAGGCTGCTGCCTTGGCGGCGGTCTTCTTTCCGGCGTTCCCGGCCGACGCCATCGCCTCGCCGCCAGCCGTGTATTTGGCCACCAACGGCTCCAGGGCACGCCGCACCTCCATCGCCGACTGCCAGCGTTCCTCCGGATTGAGATGCATCATCCTCATGACGAAGTCGACGACATCGCGTGGCAGTTCCGGCGCCCGCCAGGCGAGCGGTTCGACGCCGGTGAACCGGCGAGGATCGGTGCGGACGGCACGGTCGCGCGATTCCTTCAGGGCCGATACGCCGCAGAGCGCCAGATAGGCGACCGTGCCGAGAAAATAGATGTCGCTGCGAACGCTGTCGTCCTTGACTTTGCCGATGCTCTCGAGGGTTGCGTAGTCGACGGTTCGTGGCTGTCCCGTCCGACGCAGTGCCTTGCTCGCCGTCGTGTCGCCGCTGGCAAGACCGAAGTCCACGAGTTTCGCCTGCCCGCTGAACGAGATGAGCACGTTCGAGGCCTTGATGTCGCGGTGGGTCACGCCGAGGCGATGGGCGTAGTCCAGTCCTTCCACAAGTTGGAGAATGATGCCCAACGCCCGTGGCAGGTCGATGGCCCCGCGCACTCGTACCAGTTCTCGCAGCGTCTGCCCCTCGACGAACTCCATCGTGATGTAGCTGGAGTTGTATTCCCGACCGACGTCCTCGATGGCGACGATGTTGGCATGCCGCAGCAAACGGCCCATTTCCCCCTCGCGCTGGAACGACTGGCACTTCTCGGGATCGGAGCTGTAGCGGCTGCGCAGCACCTTCACGGCGAGGATGCTGCCGTTGTCTGCGTGGATGGCACGATACACCCGCGAGAAGGATCCCGCCCCCACCTGGTAGAGGATCTTGGCCCTGCCGTAAAAAAAGCCGTCGACCTCACCACGCATGAGCCGGTCGAGCTGATAGCCCGTCAGCCGTTCATGGCGGACCAGCGCGGCACCGAAGTCCTGCACCGGCACGTTGTGGCCGCCGAGCTCGGTCCAGACCGCGTCCATCTGCGCCGCCTGGACGAGATCCAGTTGCTCCAGAGAGTGTGCGAGTTCATCAGCCGTCGACGGCTTCATGATGGGCGGATACCTGACGGGATACGAAAGGCGAGGCCTGGCGGGCGGGGCAAGCTGGGCAGGCCTGACAGGGTTCCTGAGCCGGGCCGTGCAAGCCCGCAGCGCCGAAGAACTGTACGAATATCCTAACCGAATGTTCACGTATCTGCCGTCGATTCAGGCCGCCGGATCGAGAAAATCGGCAGGCTTTTCCTGCGGGGCCGAGGATTCTTCGGCAAAGACGGCACAATCGGCCGGTCGGCGGGATGCATCGACTTTCCTGACGGTGAAGGCGTGTGGAGAAAGGCATCGTGTGGCTCGTGCACGGCAGCGGGCATCTCTCTGGAGCCTGCGCTGTCCCGGGTGCTACAAACCCGCCCCGCCGAGGCCGTTGCCGCAGTCCCCTACGGCCCCGTGGAGATTCCATGCCCTGTACGCCTGCGCCGTCTCTGTTGCCCGCCCGTCATCCCCTGTTGACGGCGTGCTGCTGCGCGCTCCTGCTGCTCGTGGGGGGGGCGGCAGGAAGGGCCGCCGACATTGACGAGGGGTTCGAGGATGGGCGACCACGCTGGTCGCTCGCCGACGCCGACTGCAGCCCTCGTGTGAGCGGCCACGTCATCCAACGCGACGCGGCCCACCGGGGCGATGCCGGAGAACGGTTCGTGCTGGACGCTGCCGCCGGCTCGACGCTCCGGCTGCAGTTCCCGATCGGAGCTGCAAGCGTGATCGATGAATTCCGCGCCGCTGTCTGGGTGCGAGCCAATCGTCCCGCCATTCGGCTCGGCGTGAGGATTGCGCTGCCGAACTTCACATCGCGGCAGACAGGGCAGCCGATCCACGTCGTGGTTCAGGGAACGGCCTCCCGCCAACCAGACCGCTGGGAGTTGCTCGAGGTTGCCGACGTCGTGACCGGCCTGGAACGGCAACGGTCCGCGCTGCTCGCCCAGCATGGTTCACATGGCAGCCTTGCGGGCGCCGTGGTCACCCACCTTGTCCTTGAACTCTATTCTTCGCCGGGGCATTACGATCTGGCGATCGACGACCTGCGCGTGGAGGGATTGATTCCCGTCACGGCCGCACGCGCCGAGCCCGCTGGATCCGCCGACCAAGGTGTTGCATCCGCCGTGCGACAGGCGGCCTTCACCGAGGCGGCTTCCCCGATGGCGTCGGTCGCGGCCCCGACTCCTGCGCTGACCCGCGGCGTGCTGGAGGTGGGTGGGGTGCCATTCTTTCCGCGCAGCCTCGACTACAACGGCGAACCGCTCGAGGCGATCGCACGACTGGGCTTCAACTGCGTGCGGTTGTCGGCGCCCGCGACGGCCGACCTGCTCGCCGAGGCGGAGCAGGCGGGGGTCTGGCTGGTCTCACCGCCGCCTGACCTGCCCGACATCGACATCCGGGACGTGGACTCGCTTCCGAGCTTCTCCGCCCGTTGGGACAGGGTGCTGTTCTGGGACATGGGGAGCGGGCTGGCGGAAGCCGACGTGGAGCAGCTCGCTGAGCGGGTGCGGCGCGTGCGGACCTGCGACTCACGCGGCAGCCGGCCTCTGATCGCAGCCGCCGACTCGGGTCTGCGGGCCGTCTCGCGGCACGTCGACATGCTCGTGGCCCGTCGCACCGTGCTGGGAACCAGCCTCGAACTCCTCGACTATCTGGCCTGGCTTCGCGAACGTCCCCGGCTCACGCGGCCGGGCACTCCGATTCTGGCTGCGCTTTCAACCGAGATCGACCCGCGGACATCGCGGCAGGCGGCTGCACTGTCGGGCATCGGTGGGCAGGGGCTGGCGGTCGACCCGGAGAGCCTCTGCCTGGCGTCGCTGGCAGCCGTGTCGGCAGGCACTCGCGGCATCCTGTTCTCGTCAACCCGGCGGATCGACGGCGACGATCATGAGTCGCGTGCCCGCGCGGCTGCCGCGCTCTCCATGAATCTGCAGTTGAAGCTGCTCGAACCCTGGGGGGCCGCAGGGCGGTTTGCCGCGGCGGGGCAGTCGAGCGATCCCGAGGTGCAGGCGGTCGTGCTGGAGGCGGCGAGAGCGCGGATGGTGGTTGCATGGCGGTGCGTGCAGGGATCGCAGATCGTCGCCAGGCACTATCACGGCGACATTCCCCGCAACGCGCAGCCCCTCACCCTGCTGGTGCCCGGCGTGCCCGAGGCGCATCAGGCCTGGGAGGTCTCTCCCGGTGGGCTGCGGCCGCTGCGACACAAGCGTGTGACGGGCGGAATCTCGCTCACGCTCGAGTCGTTTCGAGCCCACTCGCTGATCCTGCTCAGTGGCGACCCTGCAGTGACGGCGCACGTGCAGGAGCGGGTTCGCGGGCTCGTGCCGTCGGAACTGGCCGCCGCGCGGGCGCTCGCCGTGGGCGTTTTGGCCGACGATGTCAGCCTGCTCGGACGGCTGCCCCCAACGGCGCTCGGCAACCTGCCCGTGGCCGCGATGCTCGCCGAGGCCCAACGCGACATGCAGCAGGCCGAGGCGGCGGCAGCCGATCCGGCCGTGGCGATCGAGATGCTGCGCCGCGCCGCGGCCATCGGAGGCCAGGTGGAGCGGCTCGCGTGGGAACGTGGCGTGCTGGCCACAGGCTCGATGGTGGCCAGTCCACTCTCCACGTCCGACGCCACGCTCGCCGAGCACTGGCGATTCATCGACGCGCTGGCCGCCACCGCTCCCGCGACGGAGCTGCTCGCCGGCGGCGGCATGGAACGCATCGAGGACCTCGCCAATGCCGGCTGGCGTCATTTCGCACTCGAACAGCAGGCCCTGCGCACGGCCGTCGAGATTGATCGCTCGCAGCCGGCCACCGGCAGTGGCAGCCTGACCATCAAAGCCGAGCCGACGTCCGCCGCCGAGGCACCTGTGGTGGTGGAAACGCCCCCGGTCTGGGTGACCACGCCCTCCATTCGAGTCCCGGCCGGAAGGCTGCTCGAGATCCAGGCCCGCGTCTGGGTGCCACGGCCAATCAAGGGGAGCGTGGACGGCCTGCTCGTATTCGATTCGCTCGGGGGCCCTGCCCTCGCAGAGCGCGTGGGCATGACGTCGGCGTGGCGGCGGCTGGTTCTCTACCGCATCGTGCCCGCTGATGACGCCGACGAGCCGTTCACCGTGACGTTTGCGCTGACGGGCATGGGCGAGGCACGGATAGACGATGTGTCGGTGCGCGTGCTCGAACGAGCCGCCGCCGGCATTCCGGCCACCGTCGTCTCCACGCCGCCAGCCGGCCCCGCTCCCTCGGGATTCCCGCAACCCAGCGACCTGCTCGCCGGCCCCGGTGCCGCGCCTGCGCCGCTCCCAGACGCTGGGCCTGGGCCGGCTGCCGTTGCCGTTCCCCCGGTGGCATCCGGGCCTCCCGCAACCGTCCCGACGGGACCGCCTGCGGCCTCGCCGCAATGGCCCGGCATGAATCTCGAATGGCCGAAGCTGCTCCCATTCGGCCAATCATCCAATGCACCGCCTCCCGGCCCGGGCGGCGGCACGATCGATCCGTTCAAACGGGCCCGCACCCCGCAGCCGTAGAGCGAGGGGGGGCGGGCACACGGATTTTTCCGCGGAGGCTACATTCTGTCGGGCTTCCGTCATGCCGGTCCACCGTGACCACGATATTCATCCGGGACATCCTGACATGCGATCTGGATTGAGGTTCCAGTCCGAACTGCTTCGCACCATCGAGACCGCAGCACAGACCGACCGACTGGTGTCGTCTGCCGCAGTCGCAGTGGCCGTCGCGGTGATTGAGGCCGCGGACAGGGCCTTGCTCGAGAACCACGCGGCAGCTGCCGAGCGGGGCGATGGCGGGCTGGCCCCGGTGACGGACGGTTCTCCAATCAAGGAGAAATCGGTCGGGGATTACGTGACGGCGCTCGACCTGAGCCTCGATCGGCATCTGAGCCGGACGCTCGCAGCGATCCGGGATATTCCCATCATCTCCGAGGAGGGACCGGCCGCAGCCGATCTGCATGCCCTGCCCGACGCCTGGCTGATCGATCCGCTGGACGGCACGACGGCTTCCATCTGCGGCGAGACGGCACTCTGTGGACCGATGGTGGCCCGCCTCGAGCACGGTGAGCCGCTGATGTCTGTGATGCTCTCGCTCGACGGGTCAACGCTCGCCATCGCTGAACGCGGTGTCGGGGCGGCGGTTCTGCGATCGACCGGCGATGGCGCCCGCTGGCTGCCGGCAGGTGGCTTCGCGGCGACGGGCACGCTGAAGGAGGGCTGCCTGCTGTTCAATCCGCAGAGCGACAGCGGTCGATCGCATCCGGCGTTCGTGAAACTGCACGACGCGATGAGGACCGGAGCCCATACGATGGCGATCGAGAGCCGGATCCCGCACTCGATGGCCAGCCTCGCGTTGGGCACCAAACGCCGACTGGCGGTGATTCACGACAACTCGGCGGCGTTTCCGAAGCAGATGGCCTGGGACGTGCTGCCGGTCAAACTCTGGGTGGAAGAACGCGGAGGCGTCTACTGGGGCATCGATGGCCGGCCCTACGACATCCGCCAGCCGATGCCGATCATCGCCGCGACGCGGGCCGATGTTGCCGAGCGGTTGCTCGCCCTGGCGGGGCTGTAGTCGCCGGCCGGCGCCGTCTCGTCGCACACAAGCCCCCGGCGCGAGCCGGGGGATCCCGTCGCTTGCGCTCGGGACTTCTATGGATGCGTGCACGCCTCTGGCGTGCGCGTCTCAGGAGTCACTGCTGCTGGGCCTCTTCCTCGAGGGTATACACCGGCGCCGTCCGCAGCACGGAGTGCACGGGCACGTCGAGCGGGGCGAGCTGGTCGTGCCACGCCAGGGATGGCAGGCGGTCGAGCGTGCGGGTGGCGACGCGGACCTTGATGCGTTCGTCGCCGGCACCACGGTAGATGCCCTTGTTCGGCGGCACGTCGGTGAAATCCCGCCCCGTCGCCGTTGTCACGAAATGCCCGCTCACGGGGCATCCGTTCGTGGGATCGAACCCGGTCCAGCCGACATCGGGCAGCCACACCTCGCACCAGGCATGGCTCTGCGACTCCTTGTTCTCCCGATGGATGTAGCCGCTGACATAGCGGGCCGGCACTCCGTACGACCTCAGGACGGCGATCATCAGGTGGGTGAAATCCTGGCAGACTCCCTTGCCGCGGGTCAGCAGGTGGTCGATCGGCGAGGTGGCATCGGTGACATCACGGGCATACTCGTACCGTCCGCGAATATATTCAGCCACCTGGCAGACCCACATGCCGACTCGCATCCGTGGCATCGGCCGCAACTCCGCCAGCACCGGGTCCAAGAGCGGCGTGGCTCGTGCTGGCCCGCGGAGCGGCAGGTAGTCGAGCGCCTCGAGCGGAAGGTGCCAGCCCTCGGCTGTCGCATCGGCTGAAAAAGTCGTCTGGCTGGCCATCGGGCCGATGCCAGTCTCCTCCGTCTCGACGACACTGGCGGCGAGAATCCGCAGGGTGGTGGGGGGGCGGAGCAGGTTGAAGTGGTGGACGCGGTTGCCGAAGCCATCGAGATAGTTGCAGAGGGTGACAGGCTGCCCGACGCTGATCTGGAAGGAATGGCAACGCTGCGTGGCATTGCTCACCGGTTCCATACGCAGTTCGCAGAGCCATTCGCTCACCGGCTGCGAATACTCCATCTCGGTTTCGTGTTGGATCTCGAGGATCATCGCAGCGTCTCCATGCGGGGGGCCTGCCTCTGGCTACTGCAGTGCGTATTGCTGTTGGAGCAGGTTTCCGATTCTCGCGCAGCGCGAGAGGGAGTCGCCCAGGAAGGAGTGCAGACGCTCACCGTCGAGCGCGGCGCCGTCGAGATACACCAGATCGTTGAGCAGGCGACCGACTGTGCGGACGACATCGTCGCTGCAGCGGTCTGGCAGCCTGCCGCTGATTTCGGTAAGCGATTGCATGACGCGGGCAAGGCAAAACCGCACCGAGTGCGGGAATTCGGCGTTCGTGAGCAGAAATTCGACGACCCGCTCGGGCTCGACGCGGCTGATGTAGAGCCGTTGATAGGCCTCGTAGGCCGCGCACTTCTTGAGGACGGCACCCCACTGCAGGTTGTTGATCGGCAGGTCGGCGGAGTCGGATCGCTCGAGGAGGCCGAACTTGGAATCGAGTGTTCGCAGCACCTTCTCGGCCCGCTCGAGGTGCCGCCCGAGTTGGATGAAGTGCCAGCCCTCATCGTGCATGAGGGTGGCCTCGCAGACACCGTGAAAGAGAAGCACGCCGATCTGCGTCTCCTCGCAGAACTCGTGCGGTGATTCGGCCACGCGGGACGGCAGTCCGGCATCGGAGAGCCGCCAGTAGAGTTTGTTGAGTTCACGCCACATCGGCGGGCTGATCGAGCCACGAATGCTGCGGGCGTTGTTGCGGGAGCGGTTCACGCACGACATCACGCTGCCGGGATTGGTCATATCGAGCAGGAGCCAGCGTTGCACGGCGGCGACAGGATGCTCGCCGTCTCGGATCTGAGGCGGCGGCTGACGGAGCAGCGACAACAGTGCGTTCCACTCCAGTTCGACCGGGTTGGCAAGCACGCCATGCAGGTCGAGGTCGAGCTGAAACGTCACGTCAACCGCCCGCGCGAGATGATCCGCACGCTCCAGGTAGCGGCTCATCCAGAACAGGGCGTCGGCGACCCGGCTGAGCATGCGAGGCCTCAATCCTTCCCGGGGTTGGCGGAAGGCTTGTCGGCGAGGATCCACGTGTCCTTGCTGCCGCCACCCTGGGAACTGTTGACCACCAGACTCCCTTTCGGCAGCGCCACGCGGGTCAGACCGCCGGGGGTGACCGTGACCCGCTCGCCACACAGCACGAACGGCCGCAGGTCGAGGTGGCGGCCCTCGAGACGGCCGTCGACGAAGGTTGGATGCGTGGAGAGCTGGATCGTGGGCTGCGCGATGAAATCGCGAGGGTTCGCCGTGATCATGCGATGGAACTCCTCCCGCTGCTGCTTCGTTGAGGCCGGTCCGACGAGCATGCCGTAGCCTCCCGACTCGTTGACCCGCTTCACGACGAGCTTCTCGAGGTTTTCCAGCACGTGGTTGCGATGCGCCGGTATCTCCGGGCGGAAGGTCTCGACGTTGTTGAGCAGCGGCTCCTGCTTGAGGTAGTAGCGGATCATGTCGGGAACGAACGGATAGATTCCCTTGTCGTCGGCGATCCCGGTGCCGATGCTGTTGGCGAGCGCCACCGTGCCGGCACGATACGCGTTCACGAGCCCAGGAACTCCGAGTGCGCTGTCGGCCCGGAACGTGAGCGGATCGAGGAAGTCGTCGTCGATCCGCCGGTAGATGACGTCGACGCGCTGACGGCCGCGGGTGGTCCGCATGAAAACGCGATTCCCGTCGACGAGCAGATCTCGGCCCTCGACCAGTTCGATGCCCATGCGCTGGGCGAGGAAGCTGTGCTCGAAGTAGGCGGAGTTGTACATGCCGGGGCTGAGCAATACGGCGGTTGGCTGTGTCACCGACTGTGGGGCGATGTACTGCAGCACATCGAGCAGCGCCGCCGGATAGTCGTCGTTGGGGAGCACGTCGTAGTCGTTGAAGAGCGACGGGAAGACCCGCTTGATGACTTGCCGGTTTTGCAGCATGTAGCTGACGCCCGACGGCGTGCGGGCGTTGTCCTCGAGCACCAGGTATTCGCCGTCGGCGGCACGGATGAGGTCGGTGCCGCAGATGTGGATGTAGATCCGTCGCGGCACGTTGACGCCGACGAACTCGCGGCGGAAAAACGCCCCCTGCAGCACGAGCCCGGCGGGCACCACGCCGTCGCGAAGGATGTGCTGCTCGTGGTAGACATCCCAGAGGAAGAGGTTGAGCGCATTGATCCGCTGGGTGAGGCCCGCCTCGATCTGCCGCCACTCCGCGGCCGGAATGATCCGTGGCACGGGATCCATCGGCCACACCCGTTCAATTCCCTCCTCGGCACGGTAGACGGTGAACCCAACGCCATCCTGCCGCATCGACAGATCGGTCATCGCCTTGCGGCGGCGAAAATCCTCCGGGCTCGTCTGCAGCAGCCGCTCGTGGAGCGGGTGGTAGTGCGAACGGGGGGCCGGTTCGCCGGACTGCAGACCGGCGAACATTTCGTCGTAGGCGACACCGAGTTCGTAACCGGCGAACAGACTGTCCTGCGCGGAAACCGTGCACTCCGTGCCCGAACGCAGGGCAGCTGCCGCGGGCTGTTGGGAGCTCATCCGCCTTTTTCCTTGACGAAAACACCGTGTCCGTTAGTCTGCGAGCCACATCGGTATCCCGCGCGACTCATCGCAGCAGGATAGCAGAGCAAGTTGCGCGCCACTTTCCACTGGATCAGAGGATTCAATGACCTACTGCGTCGGAATTCGGACCCATCAGGGGCTCGTGCTGGCCTCCGATTCGCGGACGAACTCAGGAATCGACCAGGTGGAAGTCTGCCGCAAAATGCACAACTTCGTGATTCCCGGGGAGAGGATGTTCACCATTCTCTCCAGCGGCAGTCTGTCCCTGACCCAGTCCGTGATGACGCGGCTGGAGCAGGACTTTCGTGCGGGCGACGGTCTGGCGAGCGTTGCCAACTTCTACGAGGCGGCCCGCTGCGTCGGGCAGCAGGTGCGGGCGGTCGGATCACTGGATCGGGAATACATGGAGCGGGACAACATCAACTTTTCGGTCAACCTGCTCGTCGGTGGGCAGATTCGGGGCGAGTCGCCGCAGCTCTACCTGATCTATGCCCAGGGCAATCCCCTCCGCTGCACACGGCTGTCTCCGTTTCTGCAGATCGGTGAGAGCAAGTATGGGCGTCCCATCCTGGATCGCGGCATCCGGTTCGGGGAGACCACGCTGGATCAGGCTGTGACATACGCCATCATCTCGCTCGATTCGACGATGCGTTCGAACGTCGCCGTCGGTCCACCGATCGATCTGCTCGTCTACGCCAACGACGACCTGGCCGTGAAACGCTACCGCCGTCTCGACGCCAGCGATCCGGCGCTCGGCGAGATTCGTTCCAGTTGGGAGCAGGCGCTCAGGCACGCGATCAAGACGGTGCCGCAGATCCATTTCGCCGACGCGCCACCGCGAGAACAGTTGGGCATGGCCTTCACCCGTGAGGCCGAAAGGTCTGTCGGCGGTGCCGGGTAGCGGCTTTCATGTCGCGCCACGGCCATCGCGGAGACGGCGGGCGTTGGCGTCGAGTTCGCGGAGACGGGCCGTGCAGAGTTCGAGGATCTCCCGTTCGTCGAGTCTCGCGATCTCGGCGGCCGGAATGATGCGGCCAAATTCCAGACGGATGCGGCCTGGCTGGGGCAGCAACCGCGTCCGGGGCCAGCACTCGTAGGCGCCCACGATCGCCACCGGTGCGATTGGCACTTCGGCCTTCTTCGCCATGAGCGCGAAGCCGCTTTTGAGTTCGCCCAACCGTCCGGTGGCGGTTCGCGTGCCCTCCGGAAAGATGACGACGGCGCGGCCATCGCGAAGGCGGCCGATGACGGCCTTCATCGTCTTGAGCATCGATGCGTTGCGATCGATGGGCACGGCGTCGAGGGCGGTGATGACCGCTGCGAACGGCTTGAAGTGATAGAGCGAACTGCGAGCCAGAGTCGACAGCCTGCGGTCGGAGGCCAGCCCCAGAAGCAGTGGATCGAGATGGCTCTGGTGGCTCGACACCACGAGCAGCCCGCCATGCCTCGGCAACGGCTCGGCGAACCGCACGCGGAAGCCGAACACCGACACCGCCAGCGTGCGACAGAGCACCCAGAGCAGGTCATACAGCCAGCGGCCGAATCCGGTATGGCCG
>JBIIOL010000492.1:0-3232 GCA_044336965.1 Pirellulales bacterium
CAGCGGCCCGCCACCGCAAGTGGCGGGCGGGTCGATCCGATGCGGCCGGCCCGTCTGTCGAACGCCGAGCGTGAAAAGCTCTACGAGCAGGTTTCACGCGATGCGGAGGCACTGGAACGACAGGGCGCCCAACTCCGCCGGCTGACTCAACTGCTTCGACCCACGGTCGTCCACATCGACGCCAAGAAGCCGGCACTGCGACCCAAGAACGGCAAGGCGAGCGAAGACGAGGCCGGCTCCGGCGTGATCATGCTGGTGGCCGGACGGACGGTGGTGATCACCAACCGGCATGTCGTCAACCGCGCGGAACTCGACAACATCACGATCCGACTCGACGGTGGCCGGGAGATCCGGCCGATCCGGCTCTGGTCGGACCCCATGACCGACATCGCCGCGATGGAGATCGAGGGCGACGATCTCGAAAACGCCCGTCCCGCCAGTGGCGACTCCCTGCAGATCGGTGACACCGTGCTGGCGATCGGCAGCCCCTTCGGCCTGTCGCATTCCGTGACGCTCGGCATCGTGTCGGCCAAGGGTCGCCGCGACCTCGAACTGGGCGAGGGCAACGTCAAGTTTCAGGACTTCATCCAGACCGATGCGGCGATCAATCCGGGCAACAGCGGCGGGCCGCTGGTGAACCTCCGTGGCGAGGTGGTCGGCCTCAACACCGCCATCGCGAGCAATTCAGGCGGTAGCGAAGGGATCGGCTTCGCGATCCCGATCTCGATGGTGATGTTCGTGACGAAGCAACTGGTGGAGACGGGCTCGGTGTCACGGGCCTATCTCGGCGTCACGCTCGACCGCGTGTTCACCCAAAAGGCCGCCAACAGGCTCGGCATGGTGCGGGCCGTGGGCGCGCACGTATCGGGGGTCACAACAGGCTCCCCCGCCGATGTCGCGGGCGTGCAGGCTGACGACGTGATCCTGGAGGTGGATAGCGTGGCGATCGAGGACGACGACCACCTCGTGAGCCTCGTCAGCGTGACCCCCACCAACAGCACGGTGACCCTCACCGTGTTTCGCAACGGCGAGCGGATTTCCCTCCGGCTGCCGGTAGCCAGCCGCGAGCAGTTCGAAGCGCAGTAAACACGCGAAACACGACATGCTGTCGCCGTGACAGGCGGATGCCTGTCCTCACCCAGTCGCTTGGCAAACGCAGTTTGCTGGTGCTAAGCAGGGCATCCTGCCCTGCAGTCGGGGATCACATAACGACACGGCCGACTTACGTTGCGGTGGCTGCGGCCGCGAGCGCCCGCAGGATGCAGTCCTTCACCGCGGGCACGTCGCAATTGACGAACTGGTCGGCATTCGGCCGCTGCTGACGGACCTGCCGGCGGTCGATCACCAGCATGCCGGCCGTCAGATCGCCGGCCGTCTCCACGTCGGCCACGATCGCCGCACGCTCGAAAAGTTCGGGGTTCGTCGCCGCAACCAACGTCACCACGTCGTGCAGCCAGACGCCTTCGCTGCCGAGCAGTTGGCGATGGGCGCGGAAGGTGTGCGGCAGCATCCGCCGCAGCAGCAGGCCCGCCCGCGACGTCTCGTCTGGCAACTGCTCCAGGAAATCGAACTCGAGCATGACCTGACTGGAGGTCTCCAGCGGCACGAGCGACTTGGTGAGCGGCTCGCGGATCACATGCCGGGCCGCCGCAGGATCGCAGTAGAAATTGAGGTCAGCGACCGGCGTTACGTTGCCACCGGCGTGCACCGTGCCGCCCGAGATGATCACGCGGTCGATGATCTCGGCGATCGACGGATCCCGCCTCAGAAGCCGCGACAGATTCGTGAGGGGACCGAGGGCGATGACCGTCACCTCGCGGGGATTCGCACGGATCGTCTCCCACATCACCTTCTCCGCCACGTGCCCGCCGTGGAGTTGGGCCCGCGGCAGATCGATGCCGCCCAGACCGTCGCCTCCGTGCATGTTGAACGGCTTCTCCGGAAGCGCCGTGTCGGTGGGGGCAACGCCGATCCGCGGCAGACGAGGCGGATCGAGGTAGGCTACGATCGCCTGCAGGTTGCCGGTGGCCTGCTCGGGCATCACGTTGCCGCCCGCGGCCGTCACTGCCAGCACCTCCAGCCGCGGATCGAAGAGTGCCATGGTCAACGCGACGGCGTCGTCGATCCCGGGATCGACATCCAGGATCACCTTGCGGGGCTGTGTCACGGTCATAGTGGAGATGGGGTCGTGGTGATTCGCTGCGCTGGCGATCGATTCGTGGGGTAGGCTGTTGGCCGTAATCCTAGCGGAAACCGGCGTGCCATGCCGTCCGCTCCGCCCGGCAAGACACAGCCCGCGAGATTTCCATGGATCAACAGGCAGACAGTCCCGATGTTTCCAATTCTCTCGCCCGCCTGCGGCAGGGGCTCCATGCCGGCCGCGACGAGACGCGACGGCTGGTCGACGGCGTTCTGGCGGGCACGGTCGATCTGGCCCTCTTCGGCCAGTGGCTGCTGGCACTGGCCGACCTGAGCGAGTCGGCCGACGAGATCGCCGGCGTGGCCGAGGCCCTGCGGGGCCGGATGCTTCCCGTCCACAGTCGTCACGCGGTCGTGGCCGACACCTGCGGCACCGGCGGCGACGGTTCCGGCTCGTTCAACATCTCCACCGCAGCAGCGATCGTTGCGGCGGCCGCGGGGCTGCCGGTGGCGAAGCACGGCAATCGCGCGGTGACCAGCCGCACGGGATCGGCCGACGTACTCGAGCAGTTGGGCGTGGCGGTCGGTGTGCCGCCTGATGCATCCGCGCAGCAGCTCGACGAGCTTGGCATCTGCTTCTGCCTCGCGCCGGTGCACCACCCCGCGATGGCCCGCGTCGGTCCGCTGCGACGGTCGCTCGGCCGGCCAACCGTCTTCAACCTCGTCGGACCGCTCTGCAATCCCGCTCGTGCGTCGGTGCAGGTGATCGGTGTCGGTCGGGCTGCTGCACGCGAGCCGCTGGCCGAAGCCGCTCGGATCCTCGGCGCAAAACGCACACTCGTCGTCTCGGGCCACCTCGGCGACGGATCGCCCGGCGCCATGCAGGAAAAGGTGTTCGACGAGATCAGCCTCTTTGGTCCCACCGACGTGATCGACGTGTCAGCCGGATCGACCACACGGTCGCGGTGGACGCCTGAGGATTTCGGCATCGTGACGCAGCCATCCGCTCGCCTCGAGGAGCTGTCGGTGGCTGGCCCTGCCGAGAGCGCCGCGGCAATCCGCGATGTGCTTGCGGGCGAGAAGGGACCTCGCC
>JBIIOL010000493.1:0-3225 GCA_044336965.1 Pirellulales bacterium
CCCCACATGCCGGAATGCGGCGGACGAATCCATTGCTGACTCGCCGCGGGCGATCGCCGCATCGTATTGGGCCGCCACCGCCGGCATGACGACCAGCGGGCAGCCGCGCTCCGCGGCCTCATCCACAATCAGCCGGACGTCCTTCCGGGCCATGCTGACGGTGAACGAATCCGGCTCGTCCGCCAGCGACAGGTGCACCCGCTCGACTCCCGTCGTGGAACTTGCTTGGCGGTTGCTACGCAATCGATATCACAGCCGTGGGTCGATCCGCAGCGTGCCGTTGCCGGTCCGCTGGTGGATCTCCTGGCCGGCGGCCCGCACCGTCACCTCGCACGACAGCCCGCCGGCCGCGCCCATCAGCGCTTCGTCGGTGGCTTCGACCTCGAACGCGAGTTCCGTCGAATTCTTGTCGATCTCGGGCGCGGGCCCGGCCATGCTCACGCCCTTGGGCAGGCCGAGGAGCCTGACGCTGGCCTTCCCCTCGAACGAGCTCTTGTGCTTGACGCTCCAGGCGAACCGCTTCTTCTCGCCTCGGCGGATGCTCTCCGGTTTGGCGGCCAACTCCACGAATGGCTCGGCCACCTCCAGCGAGGCGATCTCGCTCGACACGCGGACACGGCCGGCGCCGAGATACCAGCCATGCTCGAGCCCTTCCGTCGTGGTGGCAGTGACGAGGAGCGGCTGAATGCCAAGCGGCGCATTGCCGGCCGCGGAGATCCGCAGCACCGACTCGCTCTCACCGCTGGGGACCATCACCTTCGGCTCCGGCGTGAGTCCGGCCGGCACCCAGCCCAGTTGAAACTCGACCGGCTCGTCGAAGCCTTCCCGCCGGGTGATCTTCACCTTGATCGCCAGTTCACCGCCGCGGACGATGGCCGCCGTCGGCGGCTCGATGTCGATGGAAAAGGGCGCGGGATCGGTGACCGCCAGGATGTACTTGTCGAGGCGGATCGTCCGCCAGGCGTCGCCACCGGAGTGGCTGCAGAACGGGAGGTTTTGTTGGGAGCTGCTCACGATTTTCTTGGCCGGATCGGTGGGCCGCGCTTCCAGCGTGATCAAGGCGGCGCCCGGAGTTGCCGTCGCATCGGCGACGAACTGCACGGGCCAGAGCTTTTCGCCTCCCCGCACCTTCGGCGACACGAGCCGCACGCCCGCCGGCAGGCCGTGGGCCACGAGTTCGAGTTCGCCTGTGTAGGTGTTGCCCTGCCCGGGCGGGAGGCTCACGTTCACGGTCCAACGGTTGCCCTGCGGCAGGGCGAGGCCGCTCGTGCGCGTGCACTCCTGCCAATAAAAGGCGGTGCTGTTGAGGAACGTGTGCACGGCGTCTGGAGCGGGCTCGACCTCGATGCGGTAGACCGCCGTTGGCATGCCCGCACGGTTGACGTCGGTCATTTCGATGAGGTAATCGCCATCAGCCTTCGCTTCCCAGATCACTGAGGGATCGAGCGAATCCTTCAGCGTCGAGCCGCCGTGGGCGAACATGCCGAACTGGTCCCGATCCACGAGCGTGGAGTCGTCGCCCGTCACCTCGGGTTTTCCTGCTGCCTCGTCGGCGGCAGGCAGGATGCGAATCGTCGGATCCAAGGACGAGCCAAGGGCCGCGGCCCAGACGCGCACGCGATAGCGTTGCCCCTTCTTGACAGACACGCGGAAGGCATCGACGTCACCGGGCTTCTCGATGATGCCGTTGAGGGCCGCCGGCAGTCCCGTGACGACGGTCTCCGCGGCGGCGGCGTCTTCGAGCACGTTTGGGAACGGGCTCGATCGCAACAGCAGCGCGGAAGGCGCTTCGCCGAAATATTCAAACGTCCCCGTCGCGTCAGGCACGACGATCGTCTCGTCGACGTCACCCAGCGGATCGCCCAGCAGTTTCACCGCCAGCGGCTTGCCAGCTGGGCCGCCGGGTGGATAGGCCGCGAGCGGCCGGCGGTTCGTGCCGATGTGCACGCAGTAGGTCGATTCGCGCGGCGTGAAGATCGGCCGGCGGACCTCCACGAAGGCATATCCATCCCGCGGCAGCTTCACGGAGACCACCGGGTCCTGCACGTGCAGGGCGCTGTCGTCGTTGGCTGCCAGCTGCTTGCCCGTCTCGTCGAGGATGCGGACCGCGGTGTCGAACTCTCCCTGCCCCTGGTTCTGGTCAGTCAGCCACACGGAGTCGACCTCGACCGACAGCCTCTGGCCGGCCACCGCCGGCACCTTGTAGAGATCGATGTCGCCGGCGGCCCCGTTGCCCAGGCGGCCACGGACAGTCACGTTGGGCGTGACGGCCATGGCGGTGTCGAGCGTGTCGTTGGCGTTGGGCTTTCCCTCGTTCTCGTCGACGACGGGAAAGGGGGTGACATGAAACGTCGCGACGGTCGTGAGCTGCGTGGATGTGCGAACGCGGAATGGATGCTCGCCGAGCGGACAGTCGGCCGCGATCACGAACGTGCACTTGAGCGGCGCCACGTACTGGCCCGGTTTCTGGTCGCATGACAAGTCGATGGCCCGGATGCCGGGCTTATAGAAGGCAACCTCCTGCGGATTCTCCAGGCAGTGGCCGCTCATCGTCACTTCGACCGTGGTTCCGCGCTGACCGACTCGTGGACTCACCGCCGTGATGTGGTAGGTCATCGGACCGGCGACGGCCGCGGATGGTGCACAAGCGACGCAGCACGCCACGGCGGTCCAGACTGGGGCCATCACGCGTGTGTTTGTGATCATGGTGCTCCTCCATACGTAGGTCACTCACGCCCAGTGTATCCCGCGGAAGTCCGTTAAATTGACGGGAATATGGTAGTGCGGTAAAACAGCTGTCCGGACAGCAGATCTTCCCGCCAGCAAAATGTCGATAGCCTTTTCTGCAGGCGTGGTTCCAGGCTTGTGTCTATGTCGGGGGGCCACACTCCTCCCTCGTTTCAGGAGCAGTTCATGGCTTCCAACTCTTCGTCTCGTTCCGGCCGTGCTGATCACCGCGGCTGCGTGGGATACCAGGCGCTGACCCGCCGTCAGGCCGTGCAGGCGGGCACGTTCGGCGCACTGGGCCTGTCCCTTGCCGACATGTTGCGACTGGAGGCCCGCGGCGAAGCCAGCACCGAGGCGTTTCAGACCACGAAGGCCGGGGCCACTGGGCCCGCCAAGGCGCTCAGCGTGATCCAACTCCACCTCGGCGGCGGTTTTCCCCAGCACGAATCGTTCGATCCCAAGCCCGAGGCGCCGGTGGAATACCGCGGTTCCTTCGGC
>JBIIOL010000059.1:0-11054 GCA_044336965.1 Pirellulales bacterium
CACCGGCCGGGAGGGTGCGGTATGGTACCCGACGACAGCCTGTGCATCCACGACCCCACCACCCCCTTGGCGTCATTCCCCATGCGGCTGACAGCGCTTCCGACTCCGTCCCCCAAGCGGGTTTTTTTGCGGTGGGGCAGCGTCTTGCACGTGCCGGCGCTCTCGGTCCTCGCGATGCTCATGCTGGCGACCGCCGCCCGCGGAGCGGATCCCGCGGCAAAACCGCTCGCCCCCGATCGCCATCCGGAACTCAAGCGGCTGTCGCCCACCGAGGAGGTCTGGATCGACGCGAAGCAAAAGCGGGTCGTCGTGGGGGGGGAGATCGCGATCGACAAGGGGCCGATCGAGTATTTCGCCTGCCCGCACGGCACCAAGGAGCATGAATCGATCGTGTCCACGCGATCGACGGCCCGGCTCGTGCACGTGGCGCTGCTGGCCATCGGCCTCGTGCCGGGCAAGCCCGTGTCATTCGATCCTGACTACGTGGCCGCGACCGGGCCGGTGGTTCGCGTGATGATGCGGTGGAAGGACGCAGCGGGCACCGTCCACGAACTGCCCGCGCAGGAGTGGATCCGCGACAACCGCACCGGCAAGCCGATGCAGGAACAGTGGGTGTTTGCCGGCAGCGCGTTTTGGACCGATCCCTCAGACGGCAAGGAGTATTACCAGGCCGATGGCGGTGACCTGGTCTGCCTGTCGAACTTTCCGACCGCCATGCTCGACCTGCCGATCGAAAGTTCGCAGTCGAACGAGGCACTTCTCTTCGACGCCTTCGACGGCCGTGTGCCGCCCCGCGGAACCGCCGTCGAGATGATCTTCTCGTCAGCACCGCCTGCGGGAAAGTAGCCGCTCGCTACGCCAAAGCGGAGTGGCTACGCGACATGGCAGTGGCTACGCGACATGGCAGTGGGCGAGGACCTCGGCCGGCGTGCTGATGTAGCCGGTGTAGAACGGGCCGAATTCCGCATACCGCGCGCTCGCCTCGTCGAACCGCATGGTGTAGACGATTTCCTTCAGAAACTCCGGCCGCCGGGCCCAGAGCGTCACGCCCCACTCCCAGTCGTCGAGGCCCACGCTCACGGTGATGAGCTGCGTCACGCGGCCGCCGAACGTCATGCCCGTCCGGCCATGCTCCGCCATCAGTCGGCTGCGCTCGGCGAACGGAAGCGAGAACCAGTTCTCTCCCACCTTGCGCTTCTTGTTCATGGGATAGAAGCAGGCATTGGGCCATGGTGGGAGTTCCGGCTCCAGTCGTGCCTTCCGCATGTGGTCTTCGCGGGCGGCGTAGCCCTGCACCTTCGCCTTCCACGTCGGGCTGTCGCGGGTCTCACCCTCCACGATCAGACGCTCGCCAAACTGCTCCACCGTCGGCACGTATTCGCTCACCTCCGTGAGGCCCACGAAAGAATAGGTCGGCTCGATCGCCCGTCCGAGCGGCCCGGCCAGCAGCCGCTGATGCACGTCATCCACCTTCAGCGGCGACGGATCCATCGCCATCACGCCGAAGTCGGCCTTGTGACCCGGAACGAGCCAGGTCTGCAGCCGCAGAGGCGCCTGCGGGCCGGCCGGGTCGAGCGCCTCACAGAAGAGCCTCATGCCCTCGGCGCGTGCCTCCGGCGTGAGTGCCGCCAGCCGCGCCCGATCAAACCGATAGAAGAGATGGCTCACGTGCCAGCCCTTCTCCGGCGACGTCGAAACCTCGCTGCTGGCCTGCTGGGCCGCATGCTGACCTGGATGGTGGCCAGGATGGGCTCCGGCGGCCTGCGGCACGGGACGCCCAGACGCAGCGGCAACTCCAGTCGTGTCGGGACCAGATCCCTGGGGGGCGGACGGCTGCATCGGTGCACATCTCCAGCAGGAAGAAACGGCTCTGCAAACACGTCCCCGGTGAACAACGACGGCCGCCGGACCACGCCCGGGCAGTGTACGCCGCCACCGGCCTGCGGCAACGGGTGCGTTTTTGGCGTGGAATCGATACCATGAACGGTCGGTCGCGGGTGCAGCACCCTGCCCACCCCATCACCACGTTCACCCCGGGCGGCGGCCACCGTCCGCACCACGAAAGAGGGCCGACATCATGGGACAGGTCATCGTCGATCCACAGGAACTACGGCGGTTCGCGGCCCGGCTCCGGTTCTTCAGCACTGAAGTGATGACGCAGATGCAGGGCGTGCAGCGGCAACTCGCGGCCCTCAGCTCCACATGGCGGGACCAGGAGCAGCAGAAGTTCACCGAGGAGTTCGAGCAGCAGCTGAGCACATTCGCCCGGTTCGTCGAACTCACGGAAGACTACGTGCCCTTCCTCATCCGCAAGGCCGAGCGGGTCGAGGAATACCAGCAGCAACGCTGATCCACCTGACCCATGTCAACACAGGCGGAAGTCAAATCGATCGATACTCTCGCCTTCGTGAAGGCGGCGCTGGCGGCGTTTGGTCAGGAGACCGGCCAGTCGCTTGCCGAGGTCGAGATGCAGGCCGCGCGGGCCGTCGACTGGATCTGCATCGACCAGGCCGCCTACTGGAAGGCGGAAGTGCGTCGGGCGGCCGATGGCGTGAACCAGGCCATGAAAGACCTGCAGCACTGCCGCACCTACAAGAAGGTGGGGAACAACGAGCCCTCGTGCATCGAGGAGAAGAAGGCACTCGAGAAGGCCAAGAAGAAACTCGCCCGGGCAGAAGCGAAGGCGGAGGCGGTGCGGCGTTGGACCCCCGTGGTGAGGCAGCAGTTCCAGGAGACGGGCGTTCGCATGACGCGGTTTCGCGAAGTGATCGACATCGACTGTCCCAAGGCCCTGGCACGACTGGAGCGGATGCTCCGGTCGCTCGACCACTATGCCCACACCGCGTCGCCGGGTGGCGGGACGGGCGGTACAACCGGCGGCGGGGAGGCCTCGGTCGCGCGGCCCGTTGACGAACCGGCGGCGGGCGGCACGCCGCCAGCGGCCACTGGCCAGGCCTCGACGGACTCAGCCGCGCCGACCGCCGCCCAGAACGGAGGCGATCCATGAGGGCCGACCTCTCCAGCGGCGCATCGAAAATGGCGCTGGCCATCAAGCAACTGCACCTGAAATGGGAGGCAGCCCGTGAAACCTGGGACGATGGCACCAGCCGGGCGTTTCACAAGGAGCACATCGAACCGCTGAGCCCGAGAGTCAAGGAGACGCTCGAGGCGATCGGCCGGTTGGCCGAGGTGCTCGCCCGAGCCAGCCGCGACGTGAGCGACACCGACGATTCCTGAACGCATCCCACCGAATTCCTTCCCCCGAAGCTGGACCTGCCCACGTGATCCACACCGCCTACGACCGCGAACTCCTGCGACAGCAGATCAACCGCCTCCGCGAGGCTGCCGCCACACGCAACCGGTTGGAGCATGCGATCACCTCGGAATACGAGAACGAGACGACGACGGCGCAACAGCAGGCGAAGACGGCGATCGCTGCCCTCGAGGAGAAATATGCCGCAGAGACGGATGCGACGCGCCGCGAACACACGGCGGTCATTCAAAAGGCCGACGCCGCGGCCGCCGCCGACCGCGGTCAGCTCGACATCAAGCGAAAGGGTTTCGCCGCGACGATCAACCGCAACTGGGAAAATCATGACCGGCAGCTGCAAGAAGACTCGCAGTTCGACGAGGGCTCGTCGAGGGAGGTCTTCAAGGAGAAGCGCAAGGAGCCGGGAAAGATCCTGCGACGGGCGGAAAAGGAACTCGCCAACGTTGCCACGCAACTCGAAGAGGCCGACGCCAAGAGCCTCGCATTTCTGGCCGATCGCAAGATCGCCGTCCCCCCTGCCGCCCAGACCGCGGCCGTTGGTGCGGACGTTTCCGCGGCTGCTGAGCCGTCAGCCACGGCGGCCCATGCCGAGCCACTACCGACCGGCGCCGCCCTGCTGACCCTCGTGGAGCAACTCCGTGTCTCCATGGCCGACACAGTTGCCAAACTCGTCGGCCTCAAGAGCGTGGCCACGGCCTATGCAGGCGGCACGCGGGCGGCGGCGATCCTGCTGCCGGTCCTGCTGGGGATTGGTGCGGGTGCAGCGGCATTCTTTCTCGTTCCCGGAGCCATCGCCGACGCTCTCGCCACCAAGGCCGGGGCTGCAGCCGGGGCACTGGTCACCGTGGCCGGGATCGGCTGCGGGCTGGGGCTCTGGCTCATCGGGCGGATGCGACGGGCCGCCGGCGAGCAGGCCGTGGCACTGCGGTCAGAGCTTGCCACAACGATCGACCGCACCAGGCACTGCCTCACGGCGAGCACCGCATACGTCAAGACTCGCCACGATGCCCAGTTGGCCAAACTCGACGCCACGTTCGCCGCGGAGTCGCAGGCACGGAAGCTCAAGGCCGAGTCGGAGATCGCCGCCGCGGCGGAGAAGCGTGACAGCCAGCTTGCCGAGCTTGAGGCAAAATACAAGGAAAACCTGGACAAGATCCAGAAGAAACTCGAAGCGGCGAAGACGGCCGCCGAGCAGAAATATCCGCCCCGGCTCGAGTCGCTGGCCGCGAGCCGCACTCAACAGTTGGAGTCGCTCACCCGCAGCCGCGACGAGCGACTGGCTGCGGCCGAACGCCGCCGCACCGAACGCTGGCAGGAAATGACCGACGCCTGGCGGTCCGTCCGCACCGAGACGGCCGCAGTCTATGACGAGGCCAACCGCATCGACGCCGGGGCCTTCCACTCCTGGGAGGATCTGGCCCGCGAAGACTGTCCGTTGCCGACGGTGTCGCCGCCGGGTCTGCGGTTCGGTCAACTGGCCATGGCACTCGACAAACTGCCCGGCGGTGTCTCGTCGCGGCCGGAACTCAACGCCTTCGGACCCGTTGCCTGGACGCAGCCCGCGACCGTCCCATTCCCCGTCGAGGCGTCGCTGCTGATCAAGACCACCGGCGACCAGAAGGAAGTAGCCTCCGACATGATGCAGGCGCTGATGCTGCGGATCGCCAGCGGTGTGCCGGCGGGCCAGACCCGCTTCACGATCATCGACCCGCTCGGCCTGGGCAAGCAGTACGCCGGCTTCATGCATCTGGCCGACTACGACGAACTGCTCGTCACGAGCCGCATCTGGACGGAGCCACCGCAGATCGAGCAGTGCCTGGCCGACATCACCGAGCAGATCGAACTGGTGATCCAGAAATATCTCCGCAACGAGTACGACTCGATCGGCGACTACAACGACGACGCCGAGGTGCCCGAGCCATATCGCTTCGTGGTGGTGGCGAATTTTCCCGCCAACTTCACCGAGACGAGCGCCCGTCGGCTGGCAAGCATCGCCGCCTCCGGCGCGCGGTGCGGCGTCTACGTGATCGTTTCGATCGACACGTCGCAGCACATGCCCTCCAACTTCAACGTCGCCGACATCGAAAAGCACGCGACCACGCTCACGCTGAAGGACGAGGTCTACACCTGGAGCGACCCCGAGTTCGGCAAGTGGCCGCTCACCGTTGAAAAGCCGCCGTCAGACGAAGTGTTCACGCAGGTCATCCAGCGGGTGGGCAAGGCGGCCAAGGCGGCCAAGCGGGTGGAGGTGCCATTCGACCGCGTGGCACCCAAGGAAGAGGAATGGTGGGCCGGCAGCACGGCGAGCGAGGTGCTCGCGCCGCTTGGCCCGGCGGGCGCCAAGAAGCTGCAGTACATGAAGCTCGGCAAGGGCACGAGTCAGCACGCGCTGATCGCCGGCAAAACGGGCTCCGGCAAGTCGACGCTCATGCACGCGCTGATCACGAGCCTCGCGCTTAACTACAGCCCCAACGAGATCCAGTTCTACCTGATCGACTTCAAGAAGGGCGTGGAGTTCAAGCTCTACGACCACTACAAACTGCCGCACGCGCGGGTGATTGCCATCGAGAGTGAGCGGGAGTTCGGCCTCTCGGTGCTCGAGCAACTCGACCGCGAGCTGAAGCGCCGCGGCGACCTGTTCCGGGAGTTCGCCGTGCAGGACGTCGCCGGCTTCCGCCAGTCAGGCAACGGCGAACCGATGCCCCGCATCCTGCTGATCATCGACGAGTTTCAGGAAATCTTCGTCGAGGACGACAAGATCGCACAGGATGCATCCCTCATCCTCGACCGGCTCGTCCGTCAGGGCCGTGCCTTCGGCATGCACGTGCTGCTCGGCTCGCAGACGCTCGGCGGCTCCTACAGCCTGCCCCGCGCCACGATGGGCCAGATGGCGGTCCGCATCGCGCTGCAGTGCAACGAGGCCGACTCCAGCCTGATCCTCAGCGAGGACAACACCGCCGCCCGCCTGCTGACACGGCCCGGCGAGGCGATCTACAACGACGCCAACGGCATGGTCGCCGGCAACAATCCGTTCCAGGTCGTGTTCCTGAACGACGAACGCCGGGAGCGTTATCTGGGCGCTCTGCGACGGATGGCCGACCGTCGGACCGACATCCCCGCGCTGCCGCGCATCGTCTTCGACGGCAACGAGGCTGCCGACCCGGCGGGCAACGTCCTGCTGGTCGAACTCCTCGCCCATGGCACGGTGGGTGGCAAGTCACACACGCCGCCGTTGGCCTGGCTCGGCGAAGCCATCGCCATCAAGGATCCCACGGCGGCCATCTTCCGGCGCCAGGGCGGTGCCAATCTGCTCATCGTGGGCCAGCGCGAGGATCTGGGCGTGAGCCTGCTGGCGATGTCGATGGTCAGCCTGGCCGCGACGCACGATCCGCATCCCGGCGGCGCGCTGGGCCGAGCAGCCCGGTTCGTCGTTTTCGAGCCGGCGATCGCCGAGGAGAAGCCCGACATCCTGCTGGCCAATCTCGCGCCCTCGCTGCCGCACGAGACCGAAATGGTTGGCCGGCTCGGCGTGGGCGATGCAATCCAGCGGCTCGCCAACGAGGTGCGCCGGCGGATCGACGAGCAGGTGCTCGACGGCGAGGCGGTCTACGTCATCATTCGCGACCTTGCCCGCTTCCGCGAACTGCGACGCAACGAGGCCGACTTCGGCTATTCGTCATTCGGCGGCGAACAGAAGGCGACCCCGGCGCAGAACCTGGTGACCCTGCTCAAGGACGGTCCGCCGGTCGGCGTCCACGTGCTCATCTGGTGTGACTCGCTGACGAACCTCCAGCGGACGTTCGAGCGTGGCACGCTCAAGGAGTTCGAACTCCGCGTGCTCTTCCAGATGAGCGGTTCCGACTCGAGCCAGTTGGTCGACAGCCCCGCGGCCGTGAAGCTCGGGCCGCAGCGGGCTCTCTTCATCCACGAGGAGACGGGCACGCTGGAAAAATTCCGTCCCTATGCCTTCCCCGGGGGCGAATGGCTGGTCGGTATGACGGCCGCGATGAAGGCTCGGCCACAGGGCACGCCGGGAGCGCGACCGGTCGCGGCCCCGGCCGCACCGTCGGCCGATGCAACCACCGCCCCTGGCGACGACTTCGGGTTCACGGGCAAACTCGGCGGCGGCTTCGGAGACGACGAATTCAACTTCGCCAAGTTTCTCGACGAACCGCCCGCCGATGAAGCCAAGCCCTAAAAAAGGTGCCAGCCACCAAATTTGGGTAACTTGACGGCCCGGCGGCAGAATGTATACATGCGTTCATGACACGCCCGCGTCGAGTCGCCCCAGGTGGAACGCCATTTCATGTGCTCAACAGAGCCGTGGGCCGGCGTACGCTCTTCGAATCTGCGCACGACTATGCCGGCTTCATCGATACGGTTGCCGAGGCCTTACGTACCCGGCCAATGCGAATCTGCGGCTACTGTGTGATGCCCAACCATTGGCACATGGTCCTTTGGCCTGAGCACGATGGTGACCTTTCGGCCTTCGTCCAGCACGTCACGAATGTCCATGTGAAACGATGGAAGTTGGTGCACGACGAAGTCGGATACGGCCACCTCTACCAAGGACGGTTCAAGTCGTTTCCGATTCAGACAGAAACCTATTTTCATTCGGTTGTCCGTTACGTAGAACGCAACCCGCTGCGGGCCAATCTCGTGGCCCGTGCGGAAGATTGGCCGTGGTCCAGTCTTGGCCAGCCAACGACCGCTCACCCGATACCGCTCTCCCCCTGGCCCGTGCCGGGGCCTGCCGACCGGAACCGCGACCAGTGGATCGAATGGGTCAACAGGCCGCAAACCGAACAAGAGTTGACGAGTTTGCGAAACTCGGCTGCACGCGGGCGGCCGTTCGGCGATGATGCATGGGTGAATCAGGTCGCCGCACGGCTGAACCTTGGTCCGACGATCCGACCGCGCGGACGGCCGCGAGTCGATCGGGCGGAGATGCCCTTCTCCTGACACGGCAGAACTGACACGGCCGAGCAAATCCCCCAGATTTGGTGGCTGGCACCTTTTTCCTTTCACTTCTCACAAGCGACACCATGACCGTCCTTCACGTCGTCGATGCGTTTACAGCCACGCCTTTTCGCGGCAATCCTGCGGCCGTCTGCCTGCTCCCGGAGCCAGTCGACGAGATCTGGATGAAGCTCGTAGCCCGGGAGATGAACCTCTCCGAGACCGCGTTCTTGCACGCCGTTGAAGGCGGTTTCTCGCTCCGCTGGTTCACGCCGACGGTCGAGGTGAAGCTCTGCGGCCATGCCACGCTGGCGAGTGCGCTCGTGCTGTGGGAGACAGGCGTTCTCAAACACGACGCGGCGGCCCGCTTCCACACGCAGAGCGGATGGCTCACATGCATGCGCGACGGCGACTGGATCGTGATGGATTTCCCTGCCAGGCCGTGCGAGCCATGCGATGCGCCGACCGGGCTCGCGGAGGCGATCGGGTGCGAGCCGCTCTTTTGCGGCATCAACGGCATGGACTACCTCGTGGAAGTCCCCGACGAGCGCACCCTCCGTTCCCTTCGGCCGAACCTCTCGACACTGGCGTCGCTACCGGTGCGGGGGATCATTGTGACGAGTCGTAGCGAGCAGACGGAGTTCGACTTTGTCTCACGATTTTTCGCGCCAGCTGCCGGCGTCAACGAAGACCCCGTGACCGGATCAGCCCACTGCGCACTCGGCCCGTATTGGCAGGCCCGGCTCGGCAAGAAGGAATTCACTGCCTTTCAGGCGAGCGAACGCGGCGGTGTCGTGAAGCTGAGTGTGCAACCTGATCGCGTCATCCTGCGTGGCTGCGGCGTGATGATGAGCCGCGTGGACCTCCTGCCCGAAAAAGGTGCCAGCCACCAAATTTAGGCAAGACAGGCCGAGGGCGATTGCCCATTCCACCCATATTTGGTGGCTGGCACCTTTTTTATTTGTCGTGGGGGCGGCGGCCGACACGCACGGTGATCGTCTGCTGCTTGCCGTCGCGAATGATTTCCAGCGGCACTTCCGATCCGACGGGCGACCGCGTCAGCAACAGGACAAGCGTCGCTGGTTCGCCGATCTCCTCGCCGTTGAAGCTGAGCACCACGTCGCCCGGCTTCACCCCGGCCTCCGCGGCCGGCGACTTGGGCTCCACCGCGGCCACGGCGGCCCCCGGTCCGCCGGCAAGGCTCGGCGGGAGCTCCCGCAGCGCCATGCCGAGGTAGCCGCGTTCCACGTGCCCCGTCGTGCGAATCTCGTCACAGACCCGCCGGGCCGTGTTGCTTGGGATGGCGAAGCCGATGCCGCGAAACCCTTTGCCGATGATCGCCGTCGTGATCCCCATCACGTGGCCGTGCACGTCGACGAGCGGGCCGCCGGAATTCCCTGGGTTGATCGAGGCATCGGTCTGGAGGAACTCCTGAAACGGATTGTCCACGACGCCCCGCCGGCCCACGGCGCTGACGATCCCGTAGGTGATCGTCCGATCGAGGCCGAACGGGTTGCCGATCGCCCACACCATCTCGCCCACCTCGGCGGTATCGCTGTCAGCCCAGTCGGCCTTCGGCAGATCCTTGGCTTCGATCCGTAGCACGGCCAGGTCGGTGGCGGCGTCGGCGCCCACGAGATCGGCCTTGAAGCGGCGGCCATCGGCCAGTGCGACGTCGATCTCGTCACTCTGCGCGACGACGTGGTAATTGGTGAGGATCACGCCATCGGATTCGACGATCACTCCCGATCCCACCGACTCATCGGTGGCGCCGGCAGGCGTCTCCCCACGCAGCGCCGCGATCTCATCGGCGAGCGTGTGCACCCGCTTTTTTGCAGTCACGTTCACCACCGCCGGGCCGATGACCCGCGCGAGGGTCGTGAACAGCTTCCCCACCGACTTGAGTTCCGCGCCGGCCGCCGCATCGCGGATCGCCGAGAGTTCGGCACGCGTCTTCGCATATTGGATCCGTCCGGCCAGCGACGGCCACACGATCAGTCCGACGAGCGTCACGAACCCGGCAAACAACGCAAGCGTCCGCCAGTTGGCGGCGTTGCCCGCGTTGTGGGACTGACCGGACTCAGGTCTCGTCTCGATGAGCGGGCTCATGAAGCGGCAATCCGGGGTTCGAGCTTCCGACGCACCATGTCGACGGCGGTCTTCGCCGCTCGCGACATCGCCAGCGCGGGACCGCCCCCCAGCATATGCTCGATCTGCTCGACGTTCTGCCCGTCAGACAAGGCAATCGTCACCACGCTGCGGCCTTCGGGCCCCGGGCGGACCGCCCCGACCGCGAGGCCGAGCGTGGCCCCAGATTCGGACCGGGCACGCTCGGCAAGGGCTTTCATGCTGGTCGCGGAGTTCTGCTGGACGCCCGACGCGGCCGCGGCCGGCAGCACCCGCCCCCCGTGGTAGACCGCCGATACTGGTGCGTGAGCCTGGCGCCGCGACTCGGCCTGTGCCAGGCAGGCAGCCACCCGTCCCTCGGTGCCAATCTCGATCGTGCCGAGCGTGTGCCCGGCCCCGGCCAGTGCCCGCACGGCGGCATCCTCGACCTCGTCATCTTCGCGGCCGTAGACGTGGGCCCCGAGACACTCACGGATCGTTCGCTCGGTCGGGCCGATCTTCGCCAGGCATTCCGCCTCGTCGCGGCCACGCGCCACGATCCGCAGCGTGATCGTGGCCTCGTGCGCCGTGATGCCGACGAGCGGATCGCGGCCCCGGCGGATCAGGTCGGGCAGCATCGCCTCGACCGCGCTCTCCCCTGCCCCGAAGCACTTGATCCGACGGTGCACGAATACTCCCGCATCGGGCAGCATCGCCG
>JBIIOL010000060.1:0-11051 GCA_044336965.1 Pirellulales bacterium
TCGAGCGCGGCGGCCAGCTGCACGGTGACATCGATGGTGCGGGCCAGGTCGAACGGCCCCTGCGCATTGACGACGTCCCGCAGGTTCGTTCCCTCGATGTACTCGAAGACGATGTAATGCCAGCCGTCGTCGGAACCGACCGCATGGACACGGCCGATGTTCTCGTGGTCGAGCCGGGCCGCCGACTGGGCCTCGTTGCGAAACCGCTTCAGCATCTCCTCGTCGGCCGACTGCTGCCGCGAGAGCACCTTCACGGCCACGATCCGGTCGAGGGTGGAGTCGAGGGCGCGGAAGACGGCCCCCATGCCCCCACCGCCGACGAACTCGAGCAGCCGGTAGGGCCCGAGCGACCGGCCCTCGAGCGACTTGCCCAGTTCCGCCATCGACAGCGGGCCGGCGGGGCCCACCGAGGTGTTCGACGCGATCACCGTCGCGTCAATCGGCAACGCGGGGCGGGCGGGGGCGGCATGCTCGGGCAAGGAACTGCCCGTGGAAGGCGTGTCTGACATGGGATCGACCCTAACACCCGCTGCGCGGCGGGGTCAATGTTGCGGCGCCGGCGAATCCTGGTGAATTTGCACGGGCCAATCGGTGCTTCGTAGACTTTGCCCCAGCGTCGTAGGGTTCATCGCCCACTAGCCTGGAGCACCGCCCCCGTGTCGAATTCCTCCCCGGACTCACAAATGGCCGGCAGCCTCTCCACATGGAGCCTGGTCCTGGCCGGGGTTCTCGCCGTTCTCGGCGGTCTGGCGATCGCCGCCCCGTGGGCCGCCTCGGCCATCGTCGACGTCTTCTGCGGCATCACGCTCGTGGCGGCCGGAATCTCGCAGCTCGCGATGACCGCAGGCACGTTCACCTGGCGGGGGTTTTGGCTCACGCTGCTGTGCGGTGCCCTCTCGATCGTGGCGGGCACGGGCATGATCGTGCTGCCTGAGGCCGGGGTTTCGGCGTTGGTGACATTTCTGGGGATCGTCCTCCTCTTCGAGGCCGCTGCCAAGCTCGTGGCCGCGTTTTCTCTCGGCGACACGTTTCCGTGGGGCTGGCTGCTGTTCGACGCGCTCGTAACGGGCGCGTTGGGCGTGGTGCTGCTCGCCACACGCCCTGCCGAGGCCGGGATTCTGCTCGGCGTCTTCGTGGGCATCAACCTGCTGTCGAGCGCTATCCTCTTCTGCTCGGCCGGCCTCTGGCTGCGCCGCGTGCGCGAGGAATTGTGAGCCGCGCCGCCCCGCGGAAGAATTGACTCAACACGATGCCGAACCGTTCGCAGCCATCCCCGCTTTCGCGCCCGTAGCTCAGTCGGATAGAGCATGGGATTTCTAATCCCAAGGTCGGTGGTTCGATCCCACCCGGGCGTATTGCAGTTTTTTCATGCGGCAGGGTCGTCCTGTTGCGCGTTTTGTTGCGCGGGGCCTCCGGAAGACTAAGGCTGGCCCGTCAGGGGCCGGTCCGCTGCGGCCCAGATTGCCGCGGCCAGTTCTTGGGCCTCTACCTCGACGTAGTATCGCATCGTTGTCGCGATGTTCGAATGCCGCATCAACTCCTTGAGAAAGAGCGGCATTCCTTTGAGCGCCCATCGTGCCCCGAAACTTCGCCGCAGATCGTGGGCCGACGCATATTTAATCTGGCCGTTGCGGGGGTTGGTCCAGACCTTCACGCCCGCGGTCACGGCCTCCGGCACAAAAAAAGCTTCAGATATGGCTGTGCAGAGCCTTTTAGCGGCGGAGCATTGTGCCGCAACGCACTCGCATCCAGTTCGCCGGATGGACCTCGCTGCCGCTGCAAACAAGAGGGCCGGAGGGCGCCTTTACGACGCGCTCCGGCCCTGACAATGTGTCCCGTGTTGGGCGATCTGGCTTAGTAGCGGCTTCCACCGCCGTAGCCACCACGGCCGCCACCACCACCGCTCTCACGAGGCTTGGCCTCGTTGACGGTGAGGGACCGACCGTCGAACTCCTTCTCGTGCATGCCGCTGATCGCCCGCTGCGCGGCGTCGTCAGCCTGCATTTCGACGAATCCGAAGCCCTTGCTGCGGCCAGTCTCACGATCCTGGATCACCTGCGCACTCGTGACGGCGCCGAACTCAAGAAACATCTGCTCTAGCGCATCGCTCGTGACGCTATAGGCCAGATTGCCGACGTACAGTTTCTTACCCATGATCAAAACACTCCTACCGATGACCCAAATGAACTTTCGGGGCCATATCGAAAGGGCCAGAGAGTGGCAGCCCGCCAGAGGGTAAAGGCGAGGAAAAAGAAGCCGCAGATGTGGCCGTTCGGCCAGCGCGGAACCTCTAGCGTCGTCCAGAACCAACGCCTGGAGGCTACATCACAATCATGGGATTAGCAACGCGTATATGGGCTACAGCGTGGGGTGGAGACCCTCCAACTGCTCTAGGTAGTTCAGAATGTGGCCCCGGGCCGCCCGCAACTCGTTTTGGGTATGCGCGTCCAGCGGGCGGGGGCCAGAATGCTCCGTCATCGCTCCGGCCGCCTCTCGCAGTGCCGGCCATAGAAACCGCTGTTCGCAATCCGACTGGACCGCCCGCTTTCTGCCGATCTCACACTCGTGAGAATCGTGGTCCAGATCATTTTTCAGAGAAGCCAGCCGGCGTTGAGCGGCGATCACGGCGGGTGCGCCGGCGGCGACACGGCCGCCATCGCTTGTGGTGATCTCCTCGATGCGGTCGCGATAGCGACGCAATCTCAGGATCACACTCCGGGCATCGCTTCGCTCGGTGCTGCTCATCCGGTCCGCTCCAAATCGAGGGTGTAATGGCGGCGTTCCGTAAGACGCCGATCCTCTGTACGCCATCCACTGGGGCAGGGGACGAAGAAGAGGCTTCTAACCAACCAGCCTAGCAGAGAGCATCGGTTAGGCGATTCCTTCCGCTTTCGCGGCCTACTTCCGTCGTCGGTTTCATCGGCTGGTCAGTTCACCCCTGACCTGCCCCCCTTAAACGAGGTCACGTCGGGAGCGAGAATTCCGGGTGGCCGAAGCCAAGGGGGGCAGAGATGCCACGCGGGAAGCCGGAGCAGGCGGAGCAAATCATCCCGAAGTTCCGAGAGGTCGAAGTCGAGTTGAGGAGGGGAAAGAACGTCGCCGAGGCGGTGAACAAGATTGGCGTGACGGAGCAGACTTACTACCGCTGGAAGAAGAAGTTCGGGGCGCTCCGGATTGACCAAGCGAAGCGGCTGAAGGAACATGAGAAGGAGAGCTCCCGGCCAAGCGGCGGCAGGCGGTCGAGCACGAGCGGCGTGTTTTCGGCCACTGCCGTGTCAGCGAACGCCGGGCCTGCCGGGTGATCGGGCAGTCGCGGAGTACGCAGCGGCGGATACGTCGTGTGCCGGATGACGAGCCCCGTCTCGTGAAGCGGATCGTGTGGTTGGCCTGCGAGTATGGCCGCTACGGATTCCGCAGAATCACGAGGCTCACGAGCGAGGATGTCCTGGAGCGGCTGAGCGACCTGTTTGTGCACAGGGGCGTGCCGGAGCACATTCGGAGCGACAACGGCAGCGAGTTCACTGCGAAGTGCGTCCGCGAGTGGCTAGGCCGGGTTGGCGTGAAGACACTGTATATCGAGCCGGGTTCACCCTGGGAGAACGGCTACGTCGAGAGCTTCAACGGCAAACTCCGGGATGAGCTCTTGGAGCGGGAGTCGTTCGATACGCTGCTCGAGGCGAAGGTGCTCGTGGAGCGATGGAGGCAGGACTACAACACGATCCGGCCACACAGCTCCCTGGGGTACCACCCCCTGGCTCCTGAGGCGCGGCACTTTAAGAAGTTCGATCAGATAAGCGGCTAAGCGAGGCTGAGTCTTCAGCCCGAGCGGCAAAGAAAGGGCTCTGGCAGGATCGGGAGCCAATCCCGCCGTGGGAGTGGCGGTCGAGTCAGCGGGCCAAGTAGCAGGCCATTCTTCTCAGGATGCATCACAATGCGTTGGGCAATCGTTGCGGCGTTGTTTGCTTGCTGTGGCGTGGCGTGGGCAGATGGGCTACCTAAAAACATCAGTGAGATCAAAACGCTTACGGTGGAGCGAGCCGAGGCGTTATCGCAGCGCGAAGGTGCGCTGTGGCTCACCGGGCTCGCCTCGCTCAATGCCGACACGGCCAAGGCACTGGCAAATTCAATGGCGATATCCTGTGCCTTACGGGAGTGAAGAGGCTCGATCCCGACGCAGCCAAGGCCATTGCGGAGTTCAGGGGCACTCATTTGCTCCTTGACGGCCTGACGTCGCTCTCGCATGAGGCTGCGGCTGTGCTGCGGTCGAATCCTCAAATCAGTCTGCCGGAGAAGTTCCAGCGGCAGAGCGAAGCGTGGCCCTTGGATAAGCCCCAGAACCTCGCCGCCCGGGAAATGGCGGGGCCGCGAGAGTGCGAGGCAGTATCCCACCGCTCTCGGGAGGTGCGGGCATGCCCGGGCCAATTGTTCCGGCGTTGCTGGCGGATTGCGAGTCGGTGTGGGCGGGCGAGTTGCTCTCGCTCTAGTCACGGCTCCTGAGTTTGGACAGCAGCCGCAGTATTTCCATGTAGAGCCAGACAAGCGTGACCATGAGGGCAAAAGCCCCGTACCACTCCAGATACTTGGGGGCACCACGCTCGGCGGCCTGCTCGATGAAGTCGAAGTCCAGCACAAGGTTCAGGGCGGCGATCACAACCACGACGAGACTGAAACCGATGCCGATGGGGCCTGCTTCGTGGATATAAGGAACAGGGAACCCGAAGAGCCCACCGATCATTGATATCAAGTAGACGAGGCAGATCCCACCGGTTGCCGCCACGATGCCGAGTTTGAAATTCTCCGTCGCACGAATGAGCCCGGACTGGTAGGCGAGCAGCAGCCCGGCCAGCGTCCCGAACGTGCCGCCAACGGCTTGGATAACGATTCCCGGGTATTGGGATTCCAGCGATGCCGAAACGCCGCCCAGAAACAATCCTTCGGCCAAGGCATAGACCGGGGCCAAAGCAGGAGCCCACGTGTGCCTGAAGCAGATCACAAGACCCGTGATCGCCCCCACAAGCAACCCGCCCAAGGCCCACGGCATGGCGGCGGCCGGGCTCGCTTCAACGGCCGTGAATGTCTTTGACCACGTGAAGCAGGCCGCCCCCATCGCCAAGAGCAGCAGGAACATGGTTTTCTGAGCCGTCCCGTTGATCGTCATGGTGCCGACAGGGGACTGCTCGGCGGCCAGATCACGGCGGTAGACGCCAAAGTTTTCGAACGTCTTTTCGTTGAGTGCGGGGTTGCCGGTTCGCATCGAGGTTTCTCCGGGCGCGCTGGATGAACGTCAGAGATTTAGCCTAGCACATTTGGGGGGTTCTTGTGGTTATCGGTTTTGGCCAACTGCAGCGTCCGGTTCGACACAATCGCCGAACCTTCGCCCACTCGACCTGCATCTGAAACGTGCCGGGTTTCTTGTCGCTGAGCATGAAGCCCAGCCCGTTGATCTGGCTCGACTGGCCCCATGCCCTGAACTTGCCTACCGAACGCCGTGGGAATGAAGTCTTCGAGCGGGACTTTTACTTCCGTCCACTCGTCTTTCGTGGTCGGTAAGGGGGCCCGGTACGAGAAAGCCATTCGGCGGCTCTTCGTATAGATATTGAAAACGTACTCCCGGCCGTCGCCTTTCACCCGGACGACGAGCGTATCCCCGGCTTTAATATCTAAGTCCGTGGGCTTGGTCCGGACGGATGCGAAGCCGCCGTTGTTCTCCAGCGAGAGCGTGCCGAAAAACTCCAGCGTTTTCTCTTCTGTGACCCGAAACCGGCCGTCTGAAACCCCGCCCATGACGCCGTCGTTCACGGCCTGCCATTTCTGGGCTATATCAGGGCCCACAAAATCCAGAACCGGCTGGAGGGCTTTTTGCGCGACCGCCTGCAAGAGAAACGCAGCCACGAGGACGGAGATTCTGGTCACGATCATGGCGGGAGCCTTCGTTGCTAACGCTGCAGTCAATTGCGACGTCATCGTGTTCGTTCTTCGGCGTCAACACAGGCCGCCGCTGTTACAGGCAATGGCGACTGCCCCGACGCTATGGCCAGAAGAACACCGAAGGCCACGATGATGCCGGGCCGTGACATTCCTCGGAGACGTTACGCTCGCAATACGGGCGCTATGCCAGCACGATGATGGCCGACGCGACAAAGATGAAAATACCGCCTCGCTACTTGAAGTAACCGTCTTTATCCGCGGCGCGGTGCAGGCATGGGCTTGAGGAGATGCTCTTTCTCGGCCCGGCGCAGCCTCTTGATGGCGGCCTCCCGCTTCAGCGCCGCCGATTTCGTCTTGTGCGGCTCGCTATAGGCGAGTTTTACGGGGAGCCTGCTGCGGGTGTACTTCGAGGCCCTGCCGGCCGCGTGAGCCTTTAATCTCTTCGGGAGGTCGTTGGTGATCCCTGTGTAGAGCGAGCCGTCCGAGCAGCGCAGGAGGTAGACGAGCCAGCGGGGGCTTTGGGCCGGGGAAGGTGGAGCCGAAATCAGCCCCGCCTTCCGCTGGGCTGGGGTCCGGCGATCTGTTGCGCGTTTTGTTGCGCAGACCCGTCTCATTCGACCATTTTCGGCCCGTGAGGCTTTTCCCGAAAACGCGTTTTGGCCGGGAATGGCGCACGTTCGGCACATTGACGGACCAGAACCGGCGGATTTCTAATCCCAAGGTCGGTGGTTCGATCCCACCCGAGCGTACTTGATGGACCGGCGGGCGGCATCAGAGCAGCGAGCTGGCGAGATCGGCCAATTCTGACCGCTCCCCCTTCTCGAGCGTGACGTGGGCGTAGATCGGCTGCCCCGTCATGCGATGGATGAGATAGCTGAGTCCGTTCGACAAGGCGTCGAGATAGGGCTGGTCGATCTGGGCGATGTCGCCCGTAAAGACGATCTTCGTCCCCTCCCCGGCCCGCGTGATGATCGTCTTCACTTCGTGCGGCGTGAGGTTTTGGGCCTCGTCGACGATGAAGAACATCCGTTGCAGGCTGCGGCCGCGGATGTAGGCCAACGGCGTGATCACCAGCTTTTCAGCCTCGCGCATCTCGGTGATCCGCTGGGCCGCCTTCGTGTCATCGCCACACTGGTGGCGGATCACGGTGAGGTTGTCGTAGAGCGGCTGCATGTAGGGGTCGAGTTTGTCGCTGATGTCGCCCGGCAGGAAGCCAAGATCCTTGTTCGAGAGCGGCACCACCGGCCGGGCGAGCATGATCTGCCGATACCGCTGCCGACATTCGAGCGCCGCCGCCAGGGCCAGGAGCGTCTTCCCGGTGCCGGCCGTGCCGGCGATGGTGACGAGCTTGATCGAGTCGTCCATCAACGCACGCAGCGCGAACGACTGCTCGGCATTCCGCGGCGTGATGCCATAGGCGGAATGCTTTTCCACGCGCCGAAAGCTGTCGTCGGCCCGCTGGTAGGTGGCGAGGGCCGACGAACTGCCGTTTCGCAGGACGAAGTTTTCGTTGGCCCGCGGGGTCTCCACCATCGGCAGGTCGCTCGCGGGCAGCACCCCGCCGCTCGCGTACAGCCGGCCGATCAGCTCGGAATCGAGACCGTCGACCACCCGCTTGCCGGTGTAGAGGCGGTCGACTCCCTGCACCTTGCCGGAGGTGTAATCTTGTGCACGGATGCCCAGCGACTTCGCCTTCATCCGCAGGTTCGTGTCTTTCGTCACGAGGATCACGGGCCGTGCCGCCATCTGCCGCTGCAGGGAGAGCGTCGTGGCCAGGATGCGGTGATCAGGAGAATCCTGCAGAAAGGCGTGCTGCACGCGGCCGTCCAAGCCGTCGCCGCCGATCACCACGCGGATCGAGCCCAGCCCCTGCCCCAGCGGGCTGCCTTCCGGCGAGAGCACATCGCCCGTCAATTCATCGAGCCGGCGGAGGAACTCGCGGGCCTGGAAGTGGATGTCTTCGTTGCCGCGCTTGAACTGGTCGAGTTCCTCGAGCACCGTGATGGGAACGGCGATGTCGTTTTCCTCGAACTTCCGCAGGCATCCCGAATCATGGAGGATGACGTTGGTGTCGAGCACGAACAGCTTGGGGCCAACTGGCTGCATGGGGGGCCTCCGTGGCCGGGATCGTAGCGAGATGGGCACGGGGGCGGGGATGGCGAAATCACCGCACAAAACCCCGTTTCCCCCCATCCTTGGCCATCCGAACCAAATCCTCATCGGCGGCGTAGATACTGCAACGGTCCGGTTGGCTCATCCCAGGAGGGCTTCGATGAATCGCGACGACCTGTTGGAACTGTGCGAACGGTACGTCCGCCGGCGCGGTCTCGGGACGCTGCATGCGGTCGAATCCACGATGCCGCCGGTGATGCAGATCGTGGACAGTTACCTGCATGCGGAGATCTCCGAGAGCGAGAAGAACTCGCTGCTGGCCTACGTCCGTGGCCCGGAGCATGACGACGAGGATCTGGCGGTCGTGGAGCATGCGACGCTGGGGGCGCTCGACGCCGTAAGCCTGGCGGAGCTTGACGATCCCGTCGACTGAAGAATCGTTGCGGATTGACCGGAAAAATCGGCGGGGCCCTCGCCGCTGAGCCGAACCCTGTGGGGAACGCTTCGCCTTCCCCTGGGGATTCCCGACGCATGGCCGCGGAATTTCGCCTGCGCCTTGCCGCTGCGGTCGTCTGCCTGGCGCCCGCCATCGCCGGGGCCGAATTCCCCGACCTGCATACCGACCGTGACGCGTTCACCCCCAGCACGCGAACCGTGGAGCCCGGCTTGCCGCTCACCGAAGCGTCGTACGTGTTCATCGACAACCTCGCGGGCTATCCCACCAACAACTATCCCGAGCTGCTGCTGCGTGTCGGCACCAACGAGTGGTTCGAGTGGCGGCTGGGCGTGAACTACGGCGTCGGCTCGCAGGGCAACGTCGTGACGAGCGTCGAAGTGGGCGAGGGCACGCTCGACGGGAGCACGCTCTACGAGACCAGCATCCTCTACGGCTGCAAGGTAAAAACCTCCACCCAGGCCGGGCTGCGGCCCGACAGCTGCCTGATCGTGGAGGCCACGACCCCGGCCTACGGCGACGTCTTCGGCACCTCGCCGGTCGCCACCTTCGTGTCGGGCTGGGAACTGCCGACGGCCTTCGCTACCGCCGGCGACGAGCATTGGCGGATCGACACCGCGATCCGCTACGCCTATGCGGAGGGTCTGGTCGATTGGTTCAGCCGGTGGACGCCATCGGTGGTGTTGCGGATGCCCATCACCGACCGTTGGGAAATCCACGCCGAGTGGTTTGGGAACTACACCGCCGGCCTCACCGACAACACCACCACACCGTTCTTCAGCCCGGGCACCCACTACATGCTGGCGAAGAACGTCGAAATCGGCCTCCGCGTCGGCTGGGGACTCACCGACGAGGCGGCCCCCTTCTTCAGCGATGCCGGCCTCGCGGTGCGGTGGTAGCGGGGCACGGCCATCGATGGCGCGGCCGGCCCAATACTAGCTGTGGATAGCCTGCCCCGAGACGGCCAGCGCCGCCTCCTTGAGCGCCTCCGGAAGCGTGGGATGGGCATGGCAGACCCGGGCGATATCCTCGGCCGTAGCGCCAAAGTTCATCGCCGCCGCCGCCTCGCCGATCAAATCCCCCGCCGCCGGGCCGATGATGTGCACGCCCAGCACGCGATCGCTCGCCGCGTCGGCCAAGACCTTCACCTTGCCGGTCGTGTCGTTGATCGTGCGCGCCCGGCCGTTGGCCCGGAAGGGGAACACGCCTTTCTTGTAGGCCACGCCCGCCGCCACGAGTTCGTCTTCCATCTTGCCCACCGCGGCGATCTCCGGGTGCGTGAACACGACGGCGGGCACGAGGCCGTAGTCGACATGGGCCCAGCCGCCCGTCATGCCATCGACACACGCCACCCCGTCTTCCTCCGCCTTGTGGGCGAGCATCGGGCCGGGGATGCAGTCGCCGATCGCCCACACGCCGGCAGCCGACGTGCGATAGTGATCGTCGACCGGGATCCAGCCACGCTTGTCGGTGACGATGCCGACCGTCTCCAGCCCGAGGTCGTCGGTGGCGGGACGCCGCCCCGTGGCGGCGAGAACCCGGTCGCACGCGATCGGAGGCATACCCTCGACCTCGACCACGCAGCCCGCGCCGCTGGCCCGGGCTGACTTCACCTTCGCAGCCAGGTGAATGTCCAGTCCCTGCTTGCGAAACAGCCCCAGGGCGTCGGCCGCGATCTCCGCATCGATGCCGGTAAGAATCCGGTCGGCATATTCGAGCACCGTCACCTTGGCCCCCAGCCGCCGCCACACGCTCCCCAGTTCCAGGCCGATGTATCCGCCGCCGATGACGACGAGATGGCCGGGCACCGCGTCGAAGGCGATGGCTTCCGTGCTCGTGCCGACGAATTTCCCATCCGCCTCGATTCCGGGCAGCACCACGCTCCTGCTGCCCACGGCGAGGATCACCCGCGTCGCTTCCAGCACCGTCTTCCCGCCGTCGGCCGCCGTCACGTCGACCCGGCCCGGGCCGGCGAGCCGACCTGTGCCGCGGTATCGCACGATCTTGTTCTTCGCGAGCAGGGCCTCGATGCCCTTCGCGAGCGTGCTGACGACGTCGTCCTTACGCTTCATCATCGTCGCCAGGTCGAGCGCCACGCCCCCCACCTGCACGCCGTGGATTCCCAGCTCGTGGGCCGCCTCCTCGTACTTGTGGCTCGATTCGAGGAGCGCCTTCGACGGGATGCAGCCCACCCGCAGGCAGGTGCCGCCGAGCTTCTCCTCCTTCTCGACGACCGCCGCCTTGAGCCCGCGCTGTGCCGCGCGGATCGCCGCCACGTAGCCACCGGGGCCGCCACCGATCACAACGAGGTCATGCGTAGGCATCTTTGGTCATTTCCGGGTTGATGGACGGCGAGACAATCCCGAGGCTCCTCCGGCTTTCGTTTCCGCCCCGCTCGTCGGAGGAGACTGCACGGCTGCGAATTCTCACACCTCGAGCATCAGGCGGCTCGGGTCTTCGATCGTGTCCTTGATCCGCTTCAGGAACGTGACCGCCTCGCGGCCGTCCACGAGGCGGTGGTCATAGGTGAGGGCGAGATACATCATCGGCCGAACCA
>JBIIOL010000494.1:0-3211 GCA_044336965.1 Pirellulales bacterium
GGTGTACCTGGTGATGCCCTGCCTGATGATGATTGGCTTTCTGGTGACCCGCGAGTCGTTCTATCAATGGGCGCTGTACCGCTGGGTATTCGTGTGCATGCCGGCTGCCGCAGTGTTTCATTGCGACAAGGGGTGGCCCAGGTGGGGGGCGGTAGCAATCCTTTCTGTCTTGACCGTATGGTGCTTTGGGTCAACATGGGTTGCTCTTACGTATCCGATGGTGATGTGGGGCGTGTTGCCGCCAGTCGTTTTGTCGAAGCCATGGCTCGCTCTCCCGAGGTGGCTTGCGCAGAACTTTTTTACGCCATTCATTGCCGCAGAACTTTCCATGCTCTACTTTATGCGGGCACGCGTGCGGAGTTAGCCGACTGAGCTGCCCCCTGAAACGGCACCGCGATCAGAGCGAGAGCCTGCATCTATCTCCGTGATCCTCGGCTGACGGAAGATGACATCCGGGCCGTCAACGGCTGGACGGCCAAGGCGCCGGTGCCGCTGTGGATCGCCATGCCGGCCCACTGATCCCGATCCGCGTTGCTACGAGTCCATCTTCATTGACCGAAGCCGCAGCGCGTTGGCCACGACCGATAAGGAGCTCAGGCTCATGGCGGCCGCGGCTAGCATCGGGTTGAGAAGCAGATGACTCGAGAGCGGATAGAGCACTCCCGCCGCGATCGGCACGCCAATCGCGTTGTAGATCAACGCGAAGAACAGGTTCTGGCGTATGTTGCGCATCGTGTGACGGCTGAGGTCGATCGCCTTCACGATCCCCCTGAGATCGCCCTTCACCAGAGTGACCCCGGCCGCCTCGATCGCAGCGTCTGAACCGGTGCCCATGGCGATGCCGACATCGGCCGCGGCCAGAGCCGGCGCGTCGTTGATCCCGTCACCGGCCATGGCCACCGTCCGACCCTCCGCCTGCAATGCGCGAACGACCGCATGCTTCCCATCCGGCTTCACCCCGGCGCGAAACTCGTCGATTCCCAGCCGAGCAGCGACGGTGCGAGCCGTCTGCTCGCTGTCGCCCGTGAGCATGATCAGCCGCAGCCCGAGGTTGTGAAGGCTGCGGACCGCCTCGGGCGTCGAATCCTTGATGGGGTCCGACACTGCGATCAGCCCGGCGAGTCGGCGGTCGACGGCGACGTGCATCACGGTGCGGCCCTGAAGCTGAATCGCATCGGCCCGGTCGTCGAGGGCCGCCAGATCCGCCACGTGTTCATCGGCAAGCCATGCCCGCTTGCCGATCAGAATCTCCCGGCCTTCCACACTGCCGCGGGCGCCGCCGCCGGTCACGGAATCGAAGTGGGCCACCGTCGGCACCGATAGGTTCCGAGCCGCGGCGCCTGCGAGGATCGCCCGGGCCAGGGGGTGTTCGCTGTTCTGCTCGACACTGGCGGCATCCCGCAGAAGATCCGCCTCTGTCATGGGCGCGACCGGGATGCACTCGGTCAGCGTCGGGCGGCCAGCCGTCAGCGTGCCCGTCTTGTCGACGACCACGGTGTCGACCTTTTCGAGTCGCTCGAGCACCTCGGCGTTCTTGACCAGCACGCCCTCCCTCGCCCCACGGCCGATGCCGACCATGATCGACATCGGTGTCGCCAACCCCAACGCACAGGGGCAGGCGATGATCAGCACGGCGACGGCATTGACGAAAGCCCACGCCAGCGGCGGCTGCTCCGGCGCCGCGATGGCCCAGACGAGGAACGTGATGATCGCGATCGCCAGCACGGCAGGAACGAAATAGCCGGCCACTGCGTCGGCGACCTTTTGGATCGGCGCCCGGCTGCGCTGCGCATCGGCCACCATGCCGATGATCCGCGACAGCACCGTGTCCTTTCCGACCTTGTCGGCGACCATCAGGAACGCCCCCGTCTGGTTGAGGGTGCCGCCGATGACCGAATCGCCGACCCGCTTCTCCACCGGCATCGGCTCGCCGGTGATCATCGACTCCTCCACCGAGCTTGCACCCTCCGACAGCTGGCCGTCCACGGGAATCTTTTCGCCGGGCCGCACCCGCAGCACATCGCCCTGATGCACCTCGTCGAGCGGAACCTCTCGCTCCTCCCCATCACGCACCACCCGGGCCACGGGCGGGGCGAGCGTCAGGAGTTCGCGGATGGCGGCACCCGTGCGGTTCCTGGCCCGCAGTTCGAGCAACTGCCCGAGAATCACCAGCGTGATGATCACCGCCGCAGCCTCGAAGTAGATCGGCACGACGCCGCCGTGCTTGAACTGGTGAGGGATGATCGCAGGGAACAGGACGGCGACCACGCTGTACAGATAGGCGGCACCCGTGCCGATGGCGATCAGTGTGAACATGTTGAGATGACCGGTCACGATCGACCGGAATCCCCGCTGGAAGAACGGCCAGCCGGCCCAGAGCACCACCGGAGTGGCGAGGATCAGCTGCACCCACGGCTCCACCGCTCGGCCCAGCCAACGATCCACCGGCACGCCCAGCATCGGGAGCATCGATATGAGGAACACGGGTAGGGTCAGCGCTGCGGCTATCCAGAACCTTCGAACCATGCCGCGCAGCTCATGATCATCCTCGCCTGTGTCGAGCTGCAGAGTCTTCGGCTCCAGATCCATGCCACACTTCGGGCAGGCGCCGGGGCCCACCTGCTCAATCTCCGGGTGCATCGGACAGGTGTAGATCGCGCCCGCGCGGCCGGGGGGCGGGTTTCGCGTGGCGGAGGGGGCCAATCGTGCGGGGGCGTGACCGTCGCCCATGAATGTGCGACGGCAGCACTCGGCGCAGAAATAGTAGGTGATACCGTCGCGGACCGCGCTGCGGGCGGTCTTCTCGTCAACAGTCATACCGCAGATGGGATCCGTGGCCATGCTCGCAACGCTCCTTGAGGAATCTTCAGAATACTCTCGACATGCGGTTATGAAACCTGGATGTGCCATGAAGGCATTCCAACAAAAATGGCGGCGGGAGACTTTCGTCCCCCGCCACCACGCACGATCACACGGATTGCCAGTCTGGTGCTACTTGCTGCAGCATCCCGAGCCGCAGCAGTCCTTCTGCACCGCCTTCAGGCCGGCCGTCGGGCACTCACCGACGCAGCAGTCGCACGTGCAGTTCGTGCACTCGCAGCTACCCGTCTCGCAGCAACCGCAGCAGTCACACTTTCCGCAGCCGACGTTCTGGCTGCTGATCGTCGCGGGCACGAACGGAACGAGGGCCAGCGACGCCAAGAGAATCAGA
>JBIIOL010000495.1:0-3210 GCA_044336965.1 Pirellulales bacterium
GACTTTTCGAAGGGGTCGCGGCGGAGATTGAAGAGCAGCGGCACACGCAGTTCGGTGAACGGCTCCCGCCAGACGCCGAACGCCTCGCCGCGGTTCTCGAGGAACACGACCTTCCAGTCGGCGTAGCGGATGGCCACGATCTGGCCGTCGTCGTTGACGTAGAAAAACTCCGTACGAGGCGACTTGTCCGCCTTGGCCGTCAGATAGTCCATCTGGTTGTGGCCGTCGATGGCGTTGCGGTACTGCCGGCCGTTGAGCGAGACGCCCTTCGCGAGTTGTTGCTTGATGTCGGAACTGCCGGCGGCCGCCGCGAAGGTCGGCAGCCAGTCTTCGTGTGACACAATTCCGTTGAGTGTCACGTTAGCGGGAAACTTCCCGGGCCAGCGGACGAAGGCCGGCACGCGATACGCCCCCTCCCAGTTGGAGTTCTTCTCGCTGCGAAACGGCGTCGTGCCGGCATCAGGCCAGGTGTTGTAGTGGGGGCCATTGTCTGTCGAGTAGAGCACGATCGTGTCGTCGGCGATGCCGAGGTCATCGAGAGCCTGGAGCATCGCGCCGACGTGGGCGTCGTGCTCGACCATGCCGTCGCTGTATTCGTCCTGGCCCGACTTGCCGAGATTGGCCTCCTTCACGTGCGTGCGAAAGTGCATCCGGGTGGCGTTCCACCAGCAAAAGAACGGCTGGCCTGATTTCACCTGCCGCTGGATATAGTCCTTGGCGGCGGCGAGGGTCTCCTCGTCGATCGTCTCCATCCGTTTCTTCGTCAAGGGACCGGTGTTTTCAATCGACTGGCCGCCCTTGCCATCGGCCTTGCACTTGAGCACGCCGCGTGGGCCGTAGGTCTCGAGAAAGGTCTTGCCATTGGCGAGTTTCATGTCGCGTGGGTAGTCGCGCTGCTCGGGCTCCTCCTCGGCGTTCAAGTGGTACAGATTGCCAAAGAACTCATCGAAACCGTGCATCGTGGGGAGATGCTCGTCGCGGTCGCCCTGGTGGTTCTTGCCGAACTGGCCGGTTGCATAGCCGAGGCTCTTCATCACCGTGGCGATGGTGACATCACTCTTCTGCCAGCCCTCTTTGGCGCCGGGCAGGCCAACCTTCGTCATGCCGGTGCGGACCGGCACGTTGCCCCCCAGAAACGCAGCCCTTCCGGCCGTGCAGCTCTGCTGGCCGTAGTAGTCGGTGAAGGAGATGCCTTCGCGGGCGATGCGGTCGATGTTGGGCGTGCGGTAGCCCATCATGCCGCGGCTGTTGTGGCTGATGTTCCAGGTGCCGATGTCGTCGCCCCAGATGACGAGGATGTTCGGCTTCTTGCCGGCCGGCTGCTGCGCCGACACGGTGGAGCACCCCAGGACAACACCGAGCCCAACGCCAAACGTCAGCATGGCAAGGGCAATCGACCGCACGCTCTGCATCATCACGAGAATCCTCCGCCTCGAGGAACAACTGATCGCCGAAATAAACAGGCCCGGCATGATATCCGACGGCTCGCTGCCGTCAAAAGGGGCGGGCGCCGCATCACTGGCCAGCCACCGGCCGCACCGAGAACCGCACCCGTACGTCGGGGTGGGTCGTGTAGAGCCGGTGCCGGGATCCGTCGGGCACGAGCATGGCGCTCGACCGACCGGGATACTCGGGATCGACCGGCAGCACGGGATTGCCCGCGTATTTCACCCAGTGCACGAGATCGTCGCTGGTGGCGATGCAGGTGCTCCACTCGCCCCCCTTCTCCAAGGCGCAGGCGTGGTAGTAGGCGTAGTAGCGGCCGCGGAACTGCACGATCTGGTCGACCGCGATCTTCTGGAGGTCATAGGCCTCCGGGCCGCAGGCAAGCACCGGTTCGTCGCTGACGTTCGTGAACGTCTTCAGATCGCGGGATGTCGCCAGCCACACGCCCCGATCCATGCGTTCGTAGAAGAGATGCCAGACGCCGCGTTCGAGCCAGACCGCCGGCGTGCCGCGTGGGCCGTCTGGAATCGGCTGGCCGGTGGCAAGCCGGATGTCGAGCGGCCCGCGCTCGTGCCACCTGATCCGGTCGCCTGACGAGAGCAGGTGGGCGATGTCCTGATCGCCCTCGGCGAACATCCAATAGCAGCCCGCCTGTTTCACCACACACATATCCTCGACCCATGCATCCTTGAGAAGCGGATTGACGTCGGCCCGGGTCCAGTTGAGGCCGTCGGCACTGGTCGCGTACCCGAGCCGGCGGACCGGCAGCTGCGCACGGCTCAGATCGGGATTCGAGCCGGTGTACCACAGATGCCAGCAGCCGCCTTCTCGCATGATCCAGCCCCGCTCACGCAGGTCACGATCCCATGCCGTCGGCCCACCGCCGGCAAAGAGCGGATGGCGAGACGCGGGGCCAAACTCCACCAGCTCACTGGGAAAGAGCGGCTCCCCAGCGCGGGCACCACAGGCCAGACTCCAGCCCGTCAGCCAAAGGGCCGCTGCCACCGCAACGAAATATCGCATCCTGCGCATGCCTGCACCTTACCCCGGCGAAAGACCGGGGGCCAGCGGCCGCCAAGTCCCCAAAAACGCATGAAATCCGCCGTAAGGATGCGTCTTGTAACGCTGCGAACCGTAATTAACGTCGAAAACGGCTCCGCGATGGCACCGTTGTGGTGCGTTGCCGCAGCCGTGACGGCAGGCGGCAGCTGTCACGATCCTCGCTATTGAAGGAGACTTCTGATGTATCGGACGCTGGTGGTGATTGGTGTGGTGGCTGCGATGTGCGTGGCTTCCGCAGGTGACTGCCTGGCCCAGGGCAGCTCGTCGCGGTTCGGGCTTGGCGGCGTGCGGATGCCGACGAGGAGTTCGGGCGGCGGCCTGCTGGCTCGTCTCAACAAGCCCCTCGTGCCGACGATGCCGGGCCTGCCGACCGCCAGCCCGCTGGGCCTGATCGCGCCGCGGCTGAGCAATGCCGTCACGATCTTCCAGAAGGGCGGGTTCAGCACCCAGGCGGGACGGCTCGCCGGGATCGGCGTGCTCTCGCCGCGCATCAGCCCGGTGGTCGCGCTCATCACCACCCCGCCGAAGACCCCGAAGTCCATGTGGACCTACGGACTCACGATCCTCTCCCCGCGGGCAGCTGTCGCGGTGGGCATGATCCGCGGAGCCATGGGAATGGCGTCCGGCCTCCGGTAGGCGTTCCGTGGCATAGACGGGCCATCACGCCCTCTTGCACTCAGACGGCGTTGGGAATCCACGGAT
>JBIIOL010000061.1:0-11034 GCA_044336965.1 Pirellulales bacterium
CGTCCATCGGCCGCTTCGACGGAATCATCCAGCCGATCGCGGCCGTCATGAACGATTCCGTGAGCAGGAAATGGCCTGGCGCGAAGCACTGGTAGGTGTTCGGGCAGCAGAAGCGGTCGTCGAGCATCAGCAGTTCGTGCAGCAGCGTCGTCCCCGATCGCCAATGACCGATGATGAACAGGGGCGGCGGTGTGGCCGGAGGAGACTGCAACTGCCGCCGGAATCGGGCCGTGGAGAAGGCCTCGGACACGGAGTTGAAGGCCCCGGCCGCCGTGATCGTCACCATCAATCCCCATCGGCTCAGGCTCGCCCGCGCGTGGTGCTCGGCCACCAGCGGCAGCCACACGCCCAGGGGCATGCCGTGCCAGAACCGCGGGCTCCACCACGGATAGGCATGGAACTTTTTGGCGGAAACCGTGGACTTTGGCACGGGGGAAGGTGTGGGGGGCTGCAAGGTGGTCCGCCTGACTGATGGTGAGGCTCGTGAACCCCGATGACTTTACACGATCAGCATGATCACCGCGTGGTGGCCGAACCATCCCCCTCGGCCACGGCCATCCTGGCAGTCGGCAGTGTGTCGGCCATCGCCGCGACGAGTTCATCGGCCGACGGGCACCCCGTCCAGCGGCGGCACTCGTCTCCCTCGGAAGTCGTCATCAGCACGGTTGGAAACTCTTTCACGCCGAACCTTCGGCAGTCGACGGTGTGTCGATCGGCGTCGACCATGACACACACGAACTGCCGAGAGAGGCCAACGAGCCTCCGGTCGATCAGAGTGCCCTGGGCAAACTCCGCGCACCAGTGGCACCAGGCGGCTCGGAAAACGACCAGCATCGGTCTGCTCTCCGCGGCGGCCCGGCGCCGCCCGGCTTCATAGCCCTCCACATACTCGATGGCGTTTCCCGGTTCCGACGGCGCGGCCGTGAGTCGTACCGAGCGTGGGGCCGGCGATTCCACCGCCTCGTCGCGGATCTCGAATCCCCCCCAAACCGCCAGCATGACCGCCAGGAGCGTTGCAGGGCCCGCTAGCCAGCGACCGATCGGATTGGAGAGTCGGGGATTGGTGGTCATGGATTTTGCCGGAGCGAGCAATCACTGCAGCACGTTTACGGCCGCCGGCTTCGGACGACAAGGCCGGTCGCTGCCGCTTTGGCATGAGAAGCGCGGAGGACGGGGCAATCCGCGGCAACCGGGCTTTTCAAGCAGGGCTGATCTGCGGGCCGACCCGCTGCGAAAAGCGTTGTGTCTCACGCACCCAACACCTATTGTCCCGCTTCCATTCCTGCACCCTCCGCACCGCCTTGTGGGCAGCCAAGGATGCCCGGTCCCATGGCCAGAGTTCCCATCACAGCCGCATGCGCAATCGCCGAGGGTGTCCGCGGTCGACACGCATCCCATCTGGCGCTGCGTCACGTTGTCAACGGCCTCGTCCTCGCGCTGGTGGCAGGATCGGGCTGCCGGCTCATTCCCCGCTCGGGTCCCGTGCCGCAGGAGGTCGCCGATGCCCGACGGCTCTGCAACGAAGGGCTTTCCGCCGCGGACCGTAAGGATCTGCTGCGGGCCGAGGGGCTCCTCGAGCAGGCGGTGAAAAACTGCCCCACCGATGTCGACGCGCGGCGGCACTACGCCGACGTGCTCTGGCAACGGGGTGAACGGATGGCGGCGGTGACCCAGATCGCCGAGGCGCTGCGGCTTTCGCCCGGTGACACGGGCCTCTGCATCGATGGCGGCCGGATGTACATGGAACTCGGTCTGCTCGATGACGCCGACCGGCTGTCTCGCGAGGCGGTGCGGGTCGCTCCCCGCTCCGAGAAGGCCTGGCGACTCCACGGGCAGGTCGCGCTCGCACGCGGCAGGCCCGACGAGGCCCTGGCCGACTTCCACCGCGGCCTCGCGCTCGCACCCGACGACCGGGACCTCATTCTCGACACAGCGGAGGTCTACCGGCGGCTCGGACGTCCGCAGCGGGCCCTCGCGACGCTGGCCATCCTTGGCGAAACCTATGCGCCGAACCAGACGCCGCCGCAGGTGCTGATGCTCGAGGGCATGGCACAGGAGGCGCTCGACCGGCCCACCGATGCGATCGAGAGCTACCGTCAGGCCGTCGCGCGGGGGCTGCCCTCCGCCGACATCGCCGCCCGGCTTCAGAAGCTGGAGCAGGAGGCTGCGGAAGGCCATCCCCAGACGGCCATCGCGGAAGCACCAACTGGCGGCACCCGACAATAGCCCGACGACTCACTCGCCAGTCGTTGTGCGGCCGGTGAGCAGGTCGAAGGCGCCGATTGCGGGCACGAGCATCGCCAGGGTCGCAAACCCGTAGGCGGCCCCCGCCACCAGAAACACCTGCAGGGCGTTGCCCTGCAAAAAGCCCGTGATGGCTACGAACGTGAGGGCCGGCAGGAGCGCCGAGGCCCAGCCGATCGCGGGCGAGGGATTGCGGGCCGAGAGTGCGGCATAGAGGCCGACCGCGCCGCCGACGATCACTGCCAGGAAGGGCGCGAGCTGCAGTTCGAAGCTGGCTCCAAAGGCGACCATGATTCGCATCGCCGTGGCGACGCCCACGAACAGAAACGCGACGGTGCCCAACGCCACCGCGATCGCCCGCCGCGACGACGAATGGGACAGGCCCGCGTGCAGCCCGAGCACGGCCGCGAAGAACAGCAGCAGGGCGAGTCCGAGACCCATGTAGATGGCGTTTTCGACCGTCGTGATTCGCGCCACCGCCAACGCGCCGCAGAGCATGATCGGCAGGAGCACGATCTCACGGGCCGCCGTCAGCACGCCGAGCAGCTTGCCCCAGACGAACTCGGAGGGCTCCAGGTCGGTGACGAGCAGCACGTCGAGCGCTCCACGGTCGCGTTCCGTGGTGATGCTCGTGACGGCCATGGCGGCCACCGCCAGCAGGCTTGCCAGCGCCATCGGCACCACGGCCACAGCGACGGCGAGCCCGTCGGGCCGGGGCCGTCGGGCCTCGGCCACGATCCCGGCCACCGCGGCGGCGAAGAGCAGAAACCACGCGAGCCGGACCACCAGCAGCGCCTTGCCGTGCGCACGTGTGCAGATTTCCCGCCAGAGCACGGGGTTGTCCCAGACCACGCGAGACGGCCGCTTCGTGGAGATCGTCCTGGCGGCATCAGCCGCCTCGGGCTGCCGCCGCACTTCCTGGGTCGTGTTCCAGGCACGCATTCGGGTCACAGCCACGATGTTGGACACCACGATCAATCCCGCCGACACGGTCAGGAAGGGCAGCAGCGCGGCGCCGCCCGCTGGCGTCAGCGCCGCGAACACGGCCCGCGCCGGAGATACCTGCGCGCCGACCACCGTTCCGAACCGGCCGGCCACGACCTCACCGATGGCCACCCAGGCGACGAGCGCGAAGGTGGTGATGGCCAACGCCTGGAACGTGGTGTCCTTCCAGAAGGCAACGCACGTGGCCACGCTCGCCGCGGCCAGCGCCGCCGCGGCGGTCACCACGAAGAGGCGGGCCAACTGCGGCACGGTGACGCCACCGAACAGCGAGGCGATGACGAAGACCGGCACCGCCGCCAGCAGGAGCAACATCACGCGAAGAAGGCTGCCTGCGAGCTTGCCCAACACAAGCTGGCTGTCGGTGAGCCGGCTGATGAGCAGGAGTTCGAGCGTGCGACGATCCTTCTCGGAGGTCACGGCCACCGTGCTTGTCATGGCGGCGGCCAGCATGGCCAGCGAGAGCTGCAGCGGCGCGAGAATCCTCAGCAGCGTCGCCCCGAACCTGGCGGTGTCACCGGCCGTGGTGACCGCCTGCGTGCCGGTGACCACCAGCCAGCAGGTGGCGACGATGCCCAGAAGCGCTCCACAATAGACGGCTCGGGCCACGAACAGCCCGCGCGCCCGCGGCACGGCCTGCACCTCGCGTTCGAAGACAGCTCCGAGCATCGATCCTCTCCGGTCCGCCTGCCGGCGGAGCGTGGCAAATTCCCGTCACTACCGATACAGTAACAGACTCCTCCCGAATCTCGTATGGACGCGATCTCCCGGGTGGGCCCCCGTTGGAGATTCTCCCCATGCCCAGTCAATCCGCGTTGCCGCTCATTCCCCGCCTCGTCGCCCTCGCGGCCTTCGTGCTGCCGGCATTCGTGGGGTCGAGCCTTGCCCACGGGCAGATCACGGCCCAGACGCTCGTCGGCAAGGCTGTCTCGGACGACGCCCAGTACGGTGACATCAACAACGCCATCGGCCGCTTCCGCGATCGCGACATCGTCGGCTGTCGGGCGCTCCTCGAGCGGGCCCGGTCGAACAATCCCAAGCTGCCACCGCCCGGCGTGATGATGGCGGTGCTCTGGCTGGGCGTGAACCAACTGCAGCCGGCGCGGGCTGAGCTGGAGGATACGACGCTCAAGTTCCCAGCCGACCCGGAGCCCTACCTGATGCTGGGCGACCTGGCATTTCAGGATCGCCGCATTACCGACTCGGACGTGCTGTTTGCCAAGGCGACCGAACTCACCGCGGCGTTCACCGAGAATCCCAAGCGGAAGCGTGATTTCGAGATCCGCTGCCACGCGGGCAGCGGTGCCGTGGCGGAGTCCCGGAAGCAGTGGGATGTGGCGCAAAAGCACCTCGCCGGCTGGCTCGATCTCGACCCCGACAATGCCAGTGCCCGTCAACGCCTGGGCATCGTGCTGTTTCAGCTCGGCAAGCCGCAGGAGGCCCTGGTCGAATTTCGCGAGGCGAAGAAGCTTGACGCCAAAGCCGTTTATCCGGAACTGGCGATGGCCCGACTCTACGACGATGCCAAGCAGCGCGACACGGCGAAGAAGCTGATCGAGCAGGCGACCAAGTCGGCACCGCAGGATCCTGCCGTGCTGCTCGCCACGGCGCAGTGGTACGTGGGCCAGAACGATCTGCCCGCTGCCACCGTCAACGCCGAGGCCGCGCTCAAGCTTGATCCCAAGAGCCTCGACGCGAAGGTCGTCCGCGGGGCGATCGCGCGTGTCGCCCGCGACTACAAGACGGCCGAAAAGTTCTTCAACGAGGCGCACGTCCAGTCGCCCGGCAACTTCCCGGCGAGCAATTCGCTGGCGCTGGTGTTGGTGGAGACCGACGACAAGGATGCGCGGCAGCGGGCCCTGGAGATGGCCGAAGCCAACGCTGCGATGCACCGCGAGGGCTCGCCTCATCAGGCCAATGCGCTCACGACGCTGGCCTGGGTGTACTACAAGCTGGGCCGGCGCGAGGACGCCGAGAAGATCCTTTCGCAGATTTCGCAGAACAATCAGCTCACGACCGACGGTGCCTACTACGTGGCAAAATTGCTCGTTGACCGCGGTGAGAAGGACCGCGCCCGGAAAATCCTCGAGGATGTGCTGGCCAACGAGTCGATGTTCGCCACGCGTGCGGACGCCGTCGACCTGCTCGCCACGCTCAAGAAATCGTCCGGCAACTAGCTGGCTCTGGTGGGCCTACGGTTCCTGCACCGGAGCCGGAACCGGCACGGCCATCGGCTGTTGTGGCATGGCGCGGATGATGATGCCGCCCGGCTTGGTCGGCACGCCCGTGGGGCCCAGCCGTACGGCAGTCCCGGGGCCGGCCTGCATGGCCCGCCTTCGCGCCCGGAGCCGATCGCTCCGCAATGGAATGCCCGGATAGGCCTCCACCGGCACCTCGAGGTTGGGCAGGCCGATGCGGCTGCCGTCGCCGAAGTAGGTGAACATCTCGATGCCGCTGGCGACCGGCGGAAAGGCCACGGCGATGGCGGCACAGACAAGGACCGGCAGGCACAGGGCGTTGCGCACCCATGCGGAGAGCGGAGCATTCATGATGGGGATCTCGTGTGAGGTCCGGCCGGCCAAGGCGAAGCCCTCGGTGGTAATATTCGGCATCGGGTCCGCCGCCGCCGCGACATTCCCGGGCCGCCCGAGCGACCGTCACGACCGGCGCAACACGGCATGGCACGCGGGGCGGCGTTCATGCCCGGAGTCCCCCGGCTTCCGCCGGGGGCTGTTATGGAAGCGACACCTTTCTCCACGCTACGCTTGGGGTGAAGCCCATGCTGCCTGGTCCCCTCATGCACACCGCTGCCTTCACCGACGCCTGCCTCGCCGCTTTGGCGTCGGCGTATGGCATCTTTCTTGTTCGTGGCTCCACGGCCGTGCCGGCCGCCTTCTGGTCGGTGGCGGCCTGTCTCGCGTTGGCCGCCGAGACGGGTGCCAGGGCGGTCGGGAGCCTTGCCGATCCGGGCACGGCGGCGGCTGCCCGTCTGGCCGTGGTGTCGCTCTCGCTCTGCCCGGCGATGTCGCTCCTGGGCGCGAAGCGGCCGCAACACGGCGTGTGGCAACTGATCGTCGCCACGTTGGCCGTCGTGCTGGCGATGCCGGCGGCATCCGCGTTACTCATGCGGCCGGGCAGCCTGCCCGACGTGCACATGCTCGAAAGGTGTTTCATGCCGCTCCTGGTGCTCGTCGGCTGGATGAATTTCGCTGGCACGCGGCGGGCGGCCGCGGTCACCTGCGTGGCGATCGCCCAGCTGCTCCTCATGCGCGGCTTTCTTCCCGGTGCGGCCACCGACGCTGCCGTGCGGGGCATGGCGACGGGCGGCATCGACGCCCTGGCCGCTGCGCTTCTGCTGATCGGCACGCTGCTGGCGGTGGTGCAGTCCTGCTGGTCCCTGTCTTGGCCCCTGCCGTGGCCCCGGTCCTGGTGTCGGCGCGGCCTTGCAGTCGAGCATCGCTGCCCGGTCGCCGCTGTCGTCGATCCGGCCTTTCTCGCGTTGCGGGAGACGCTCGGCGCCGCATGGATTCTGCGGATCGCGGAACGCTTCGACACGGTGGCGGCCGCCCGCGGCTGGCCCTGCCGGCTCCGGTTCGGCGGGCTGGAAAGCGGAGGCGATGCTGCAGACACCTTCTGGCATCGCGACGCGCTGCGGGCGTTTCGGGCCCTCGCGAGGCGGTTCGTCTCCGAGGCATGGCTCGCCCGTCACGGCTGGCCCGTTGGCAATCGCTCGTCGCCCGGTGGTTTGTAAGGCCTGCGTTACCCCGCATGGTTTTTCGGCGTTTGCGGCGGGTGTCTTGCCAAAAACCGTGCGAGTCCATGAGGGGAACATGGCCCCCACGGGAGCAGGGCTGTAGACTTTCGGGCCCGACGTGTGGCGCGGCCATCGGCCGCGGGCATGTTTGTCGGCGTTTCCGTTCCCCTCTTTTTCAGGAGCCCTCCATGGCTGAAGAATCCCGTCCCGCCGAGCCGATGCCCGTGCCCGTCGACGAGTCGCACATTGCCGCCGCCTACGCCAACTTCTGCCGCGTGACCGGCACGCCCGAGGAATTGATCGTCGATTTTGGTCTCAACAAGCAGGTGGCCGGCACCTCGCCCGACACGATCCAGCTCACGCAGCGGATCATCGTCAACTTCTTCACCGCCAAGCGGCTTGCGGCAGCGCTGGCGATGGCCGTGGCCCGGCACGAGCAGGCCTTCGGCATGCTCGAGACCGACGTGCAGCGGCGGATCGTGCACCAGCCGACCTCCAGGGCATGAAGTGTGTGACTCGGGTCGGCTATGATCTGAGGAATCGCGGCATCCACGTGCCCCGATCATGGTTGACGCACGAACGCGAACGGGGCCGAGCTGACTCCAGATGAGCATCGACGAGACGGTCGAAATCGAGCGGGCACGCAGCCAGATCCGGGCGCTCGTCGCCGAGATCGAGCAGCTCGCGCGAAGTGACGCGGCCGAGGCCGAGTTCTTCCGCGGGCTGCTCGAGCGGGTGCTCGTGGCGATGGAGGCGGTGGCCGGCCTCGTCTGGCTCGTGGGCGAAGGGGGCCGCGTCGAGCCGATCTGCCATGCCGGCGTGGAACACACCGGCATCGCGGCAACGCCCGAGACGCAGGCCGCCCACGGCGCGCTCGTCCAGGCGCTCGTGCAGAGTCCTACGGGCCTGCTCGTTCCCCCGCACTCCGAGCTCGGCGCAGGCGGGGCCGCGGGTGCCACCGTCGCGGCCAACGATTCAGCACTCCTCGTGATCGCGGCGCCGATCGACAGGGGCGGCGTCCGCTGCGGCCTGATCGAGGTGTTTCACCAGCAGAATCTGCCCGACGTGGAGCGGGGCTACCTGTCGTTTCTCGAGCAGGTGTCGGCCGTGGCCGGCGACTATCTCGACCGGCGGCAGTTGAAGACGCTCGACACGCAGCAGACCGCGCTCACGCAGGTGGAGCGGTTCAGTCGGGCCGTGCACGAATCGCTCGATCCCGTGGCCACGGCGTTCGTGCTCGCCAACGAGGCGCGGCGGATCATCGGCTGCGATCGGGTCAGCGTGCTCGTGCGGCGGCGACGGAAGCTGCGGCTGGAGGCTGTGAGCGGCCAGGAGTCGGTGGAGCGGCGGGCCTCGGCCGTGCAGGCCATCGAGTCGCTGGTCCGCGTTGTGGCCACGGCGGGCGATCCGCTCTGGCATCCCGACCCGGCCAAGGAACTCCCGCCGCAGATCGAAGAGGAACTCGAACACTACATCGACGAATCCCATGCCACGGCCGTGGCGATCATCCCCCTGGAGAAGCCGCGGCCCACGCCAGTGGTGAAGCCAGGCGGCGTTGATGCGGTGGCGGTGGCACGGGCGGAGGCTCCGATCGGGACGGCCCCCGAGCCGATCGGGGCGATCGTGGCCGAGTGGTTCTCGTCGAGCAGCTTCGACGCGGGCAAGCGGGCCCGCGTCGACCTCGTCGCCGAGCATGGCAAGGTGGCGATCGCGAATGCCCTCACCCACACCGGCCTGCCGTTCTACGGGCTGATCGACCTGATGGGGAAATCGCGGGTCCTGACGACGGCCCGCAATCTGCCGAGGACGGTGCTGGCCGCCCTGTCGGTGGTGGCGGCGCTCTTGGCGCTCATCCTCATTCCGGCCGAACTGCGGCTGGAGGGGAAGGGAACGCTCGAACCGGTCCACCGCCGAGACGTCTTTGCGGGAATCGATGGCGTCGTGGAGAAGCTGGAGTCTGGCCTCGAGCATGGTGCCGGCGTCAAGCAGGGGCAACTGCTTGCCACGCTCCGCAACACCGACTTGGAAGTGGCGCTCACCGACGTGCTTGGCCGCAAGGCGTCGAGCGAGGAGCAGCTCGTGGCGACGCGGCGGGCGCTTCTGGAAGACAAGAAGATCTCCGCCGACGAGAAGACCCGGCTCTCCGGCCGGGCGGCCCAGTTGCAACGCGAGATCGAGAGCCTCGAGCAGCAGCGGAAGCTCTACGACACGAAGAAGCACGATCTCGAGGTCCGCAGCCCGATCGACGGCGTGATCGTCACCTGGCAGGTGCGCGACCGGCTCACGCTCCGCCCGGTGGAAAAGGGCCAGTCGCTGATGAGCATCGCCGACAAGACAGGCCCCTGGGAGCTGGAGGTGCACATGCCGGACGACCGGCTGGGCCACATCAACCGGGCGGCCGTCGCCGCGAAGCAGGCCGGCCGAGACCTGACGGTCGACTACATCCTGGCCACCGATCCCGGCACCCGGCACTATGGGCTGGTGAAGGAGATCCACGAACAGGCAGAGGTCCGCGGCGAGGCGGGCAACACCGTGCTGGTGCGGGTGACGATCGACCCGGAGCGGCACGAGAAGGAGGAACTGGGGGCTGGCGCCACGGTCACCGCCCGAATCGCCTGTGGCAAGCGTCCGTTGGGCTATGTCTGGTTTCACGACGTACTGGCATTCATCCAGTCGCAGATCCTCTTCCGACTCTGGTAGGGAGCCTCCATGGCACGCATTTCGTCCACGCTTCGCGCTTGCATGTTCGCCATCGCCCTGGCCCTGTTTCCGGCGGCCGTCTCCTTTGCCGTCGACGGAGAGCCGGTGCTGGAGCGGTGCCTCGTCTCGCTCATGGAGGAGGCGAAGGTGCCGGCCCGTGAGGCGGGTGTGCTCGAGGAACTGGCGGCCCGCGAGGGCGACGTGGTGAAGCGGGGCGACGTGATCGCCAAGATCGACGACAACCAGCCACAGATGGAGCGACGCAAGGCGAAGGCGGAGCACGATCAGGCGGTTGCCAAGGCAGAGAGCGACGTGGACGTCCGCTATGCCGTGGCTGCCGAGAAGGTCGCGCAGATCGAGTATGAGAAGGCGGCCGAGTCGGATCGGAAGGTCCCCGGCAGCGTGACCCGCGTCGAACTCAACAGGCTGCAATTGAACGAGCAGAAGAGTGAACTGCAGATCGAGCAGGCGCAGCTGGAGAAGAAGGTCTCGACGCTGGCGGCGGCCTCCAAGGCGGTCGAGGTCGAAGCGGCTGAAAATGCCATCGAACGCCGGCTCATCACGTCGCCGCTCGACGGCGTTGTGGTGCAGCTGTTTCCGCATCAGGGGGAATGGATGCAGCCGGGCGACCCGCTCGCACGCGTGGTCCGTGCCGACAAGCTGCGGGTGGAGGCCTACGTCGATTCGACCCGCTGGAACCCGGAGCAGGTCCGCGACCGGCCGGTGACGGCGGAAGTGGTGCTCGCCGACAACCGCCGGGAGCAGTTCAAGGGGCGGATCGTGTTCACCAGTCCGATCGTGGAGAGCGGGGGCGACTACCGGGTGTTTGCCGAGGTCGAAAACCGGCAGATCGAGGGGACGCAGCAATGGCTCCTGCGTGCCGGCCAGACCGCCACGCTCGTGATCCACTCCAAGGAACCGCCGCTGCCCCCGGTCCGAAAGTAGGGCGGTGCGTTTATGGCCACCGCCGACGCCTTTCGTTCGAGCACCACGCGGCCGGTCGGCCTCCGCCGCCGCGGCGACCTCGTTACGAACCGGCAGGTTCACCAAGGGCAGGCCTGGTGGGTGGTGAAAGACCCGATCTCGCTCTCCTACTTCCGCTTCCGGCCCGAGGAATATGCGCTGCTCGACATGCTCGACGGCGAGGTCAGCCTCGAGCAGCTCAAGGATCAGTTCGAGGCCCGCTTTCCGCCGCGGCGGATCACGCTCGATGAGCTGGCCAGGTTCGTGGCCACGCTGCACCGCAGCGGCCTCGTGATGGGCGACCGGCCGGGGCAGGGGCCCCAGCTCTACGAGCGGCGGAAGCAGCGGATCTGGAAGCAGTGGATGGCGTG
>JBIIOL010000497.1:0-3194 GCA_044336965.1 Pirellulales bacterium
CGCGGATCTGGAGGGAAAGGCATCGCAGTCGCGGGCCAGGCTCAACAGTCTCCAGCGGGAGCGGTTCACCGATCCGGCGGCGGGGCTGGAGATCGGCACGGTGGAGGAGTCGCTCAAGAGCGTCGAAGAGCAGCTGGCGAAGAAGCAAAAAGATCGGGAGGAGCTCGTGCTGGTGGCACCCCGTGACGGCGTCGTGCTGCCATCGACGAGCATGCCGCCCTCCAAGGAGGCGGCGGCTGCGGGCAAGCTGCCGGGCTGGTCGGGCAGTCCGCTCAACAAGAAGAACCTGGGGGCGACCCTCACCGAGGGCACGGTGCTCTGCATGGTGGGGGAGGCGGAGAAGCTCGAGGGGGTGATGGTGGTGGACCAGTCGGAGGTGGAGTTCATCACCCGTGGGCAGCCTGTCGACCTGAAGCTCGACGCCTTTCCCTGGCGGACGTTCACGGGCACCGTGGACGAGTTGGCGGAGACCCACATCGAGGCTGGCTCCGAGCGGCTCAGTGTGAAGGCGGGCGGCCAGGTGCCGACCAAGACCGACGAATCGGGCCGCGAACTGCCGATCTCGACGAGCTACGAGGCGATGACATCGCTCGACGATGCCCAGGGCGTGCTGACGCCGGGCATGCGTGGCACGGCGAGAATCAAGGTGGGCAGCCGCACGGTGGGCCAGTGGCTCCTGCGGCTCCTCTGGCAGACGTTCAATTTCAAGATGTGATCTGTGCCGAGGTCGCGGTTGGCGGCGATCCGGTCGCTGACGCTCAGGGCTTCTACTGCCGGATGGCGTGGCTCCCATACAAGCCCCCGGCGCAAGCCGGGGGATGTGGGGCATGGCGACGCGAATCCCATACAAGCCCCCTGCGCAAGCAGGGGGACACCGCGTCTGCAGCGGTTCCCGGTTGCCATGGCGGTTGGTGATCCCGTCGCTCGCGCTCAGGGCTTCTATTGCCGGAGGTGTCTGGTGCTACGATACCGCCCATGCCCACCCTCGATCGGATCACGATCTACCCTGTCAAAAGCCTCGACGGTCTCGATCTCGTCGAATGCGGCGTGCTGCCTTCAGGCGGTCTCGAGCACGACCGTCGCTGGCGGCTGGTCGACATGGATGGCCGCGTTCTCAACGCCAAGCGGTCGCCAGTGTTTCATGCGATCCGGGCCGAGTATGAACTCGACGAGCGGCTGGTCACGCTCTGGGTCGATCCGGCGGCAATCGCGGCAGCGGCCTTGCCTGCGGCCGATCTCGACCGACTCCGCGGGCTGGCTGGGCACTTAGGTGGCCAAGTGATCCGCGACTCGTTTCACCTGGTGCCTGGGCAGGGGGGGCCGTGCGAGTGGCTCTCGGAAGTCTTCGGCGTGGGCGTGCTCTTGCAGGAACGTGCCGACGGCGGGTTTCCCGACGATCGGGATGCCCCGGGGCCGACGCTTGTGGCTACCGCAACGCTTGCGGAAGTGGGCCGTTGGTTTGGCTTCGACCTCGCCGAATCGCGGCGGCGATTTCGGGTGAACCTCGAAATCGGCGGCTGCGACGCCTTCTGGGAAGACGCGCTGGCGAGCCCCGCCCGGCCGGAGCTGCAGCCGTCGCTGTTGGACCTGCCGCCCGACCTGCCGGTGGACCCGTATGCCGACCTGCCGCCGCCCGAGCCGCGGGAGTTTTCAATTGGCGACGCGCGGTTCATCGCGACGAACGTCTGCCGCCGCTGCGTGGTGCCCACGCGGGACAGCCGAACAGGGATAGTGACGGAGCACTTCCGCGACGCGTTCGAGGCGCGGCGGAGCCGCGGGATGCGGGTGGATGTCGATGCCGGCGGGTGGGGGAGTCTCTACCGGCTGGGGGTGAATACGGCAGGCGCACGCAACACCGAAGTGCTCACGGCGGGCTGCCCCATCAGCGTGTCCGGGCTGTGACGCCAACGCCGTACCATCCGGCAAATGCGGCCTGGATGCTCGCCGAAGGCTCCGCCGCCATGCGGGGTGCAAGTCCGGCCTGCTTGAACGTCCGATTGCCGATAGCAGTCTGACTCGGAGCATACGTCACCGCAGCTGCGGCCAAGCCTTTTGCCTGAAGTCGCTCAGGAACGACCGTCGCTCGGAGCGTCACACTGGAGGGCTTGGCTCCTGTGCTTGGAGCTGCTTGAGCCTGCGCTCCAGACGCCACGGCCCCGCCGAGCACCGCTCGTGCAGCTGCCTGGATAGCAGCAGGCGGCGGCGTAAACACGTCGGCCGCCGCATAGTTCACCACGTATCCAAAGTCTGCCATGGCGCCGACGGTCACGCGGCTCAACTGCATGACCGGATTGACAAATCCGGTCATTAATTCGGTTCCGAAAACAGCTTCGCTCCAGTGAGCACCGGCGGTTCCCGCCCCACCGCTGGTCTCCAGCGGAACAAATGTCGCGTTGTTGCCGAAGATTTCCCGGTAGGCCTGGGTGGCTTGAGGTCCTGTAAAGCCATTTCCCGAGACGAAACGTTTGAATACTTCGGCGCCGGGCGTGAAGCCGAGCGCATGGCCGAATTCGTGCAGCAGGATGCCGCGTAATTCGGGCCTATTGGCATCTGCCGGATCGATTCCGGTGATCCCCAGCCACGGTAGCTTGCCTGCGTCTTTCCGATACTCAAGGGGCGCGGCGTTCGCGAGCGCTCCGCCGGGCTTGTTGTCGGTGGATACCGCGTCGAGCAACCCCATGCCGACCGTCATGCGGAAGTCATCGATCAGTCCGAGATCGGGATCGTTCACGTCTGGCAGGTCACCGATGATGACTTCCGACCACCGTGCGGCAGCCCACTCGGCTGCCTTACGGACAGGCTCAGGAACGGGGCCATAGATGGTCGTCGAATAGTCGAGCGTGATTTGGAAGGCATGAACGATTTCCGGAACACCGTCATCGGTGCGGATCGTTGCGGTGCCCGCGGGGAGATCGAGCCGCACGTTCTTGGCGTTCGACAAGACCACCTTGAACGTCTCGTCGATCTCCGGCTCGCTGTCCCCATTGACATCAACGGTGATCGTCTTCCTGGTCTCCCCGGCCGCAAATGTCAGCGAACCGCTCGTGGCAACGTAGTCGTTGTCGCTGACCGTGGCGGTGCCGTCGACTGTTGTGTAGTCGACCGTCACCGTCTTGGAGACGGGCTTCCCGAGTGATACGACGAACGTGGCAGTCTTCGTCCCCTCGTTCCCCTCCACCACCGTTGTGCTTGAG
>JBIIOL010000499.1:0-3185 GCA_044336965.1 Pirellulales bacterium
ACGCCCACAACTCGAGCGTGAACCGTTCCGGATCGATGCCGGGAGCATGCGGCACCTCCAGATGATTGGTGCCATCGAGCCCAAACCCGCCGCCAAGCCGGCCGAAGCTGGTGTCGCCCGCCGCGATCGGCGCGAGTGGCGGCCGCACGGCGAGGACGAGAGCGAGACGGTCGGGCCAGGCAATCGTTTCGAAGCGGGCATCCGCCGCAAGCTGCCGGCCATCGCTCGATGTAAACATCAGTCCGTTCACGTCAGCCCGCTGCACCCAGCGGCCCGACTCGATGAGCCGTGGGCCGAACGTGCGGTCCCACGCCGCCCCGGCAGAACACCGGTATGTCTTGCCGTCGGCATGAATGAACAGTCCGAGGTCGGCGGGCGGCAACGACGCGATCGCTACGTTGTTGCCACGAGCAACGCTTGAGTAGCTGCCCGCGGAGACTGGCCCGACGTGCGGCACTCGCATCGCCGCCGTGTCGAGCACGAAGCCGTATCGGCCGGTCTGGATGCACCGCTGCCAGGGGGCGTTTGGGAGGTGCGCGGGAAACCCGTCCCGCCACCACATCACCGTATGGTCGCCCGCGGCGGGGGGCGGCGGCACGGAACGAGGCTCGGCGGCCGCCACGGAGGCTCGGTACACACCGCCGAGGGCGAAAACAGCGACGACGGAAAGCACTCGCTGCCAAAAAGGTCGCATAGAAACCCTTCGGTCTGGGCCGGAGGTTCCGGCCGCCCCCTCCGCCGCATTATCGGATGGCCGCCAGAAGTTGACGGCAGTGAGGGCGTCCTGCGTCTTTTCTGGCGTTGGTCGATGCCAAAAACTTGACTGCAAATCATGGACTGTTATCGTTAACGATAGTGGGTCTTTGCAAGGGGCGATTTTCAAAGGCATGTCACGGGACGATCCGCGATGAATCTGAACACTCCGGCAAAACACGCAAAACGCGACCGCAGCACCCGCAACCGGCCCAATCTCCGCCAGATCGCCTCCGAACTTGGCGTGTCGATGATGACGGTATCTCGCGGTCTGCGCGGATCGCCGCAGGTGTCGGCCGTCACCCGCGAGCGGATTCTGGCGGCGGCGGAGCGGCTGAAGTATCGGCCCAACCGTGTCGTCAGTGCCTTCAAGACGGGCCGCACCAGCCTCGTCGGTGTAATGGTGCGACCGTCGAAGCTCTATCGCTGCGACCTGATCGAGGGCATCCACGACACCCTCGTCGCGGCCGGCAGCCTGCCGGTGATGCACTTCAGCCGCACTGGCGGCGAGGCGACTCCAGACGCCGCCGAACTGAACTGCCTGCACCGCCTGCTCGATCAGCGGGTCGATGGCATCATCTTCTGGCCATCTGATGAGACCGTGCCCAACCACTATCTCGAGGAGGTCTGGAAGCGGGGCGTGCCGCTCGTGGCCGTGGACCGACCGCTCCCGCACACGCGGGCCGACTTCAGCGGCACGGACGACGTAGCCGGTGGCCGGATTGCTGCCGAGCATCTGCTCGGCCTTGGGCATCGGCGGCTTGCGGTCCTCTGTGGTGAGCCGTGGGTGTCGACCTACGCCGACCGGCGACAGGGCTTTGTCGAGGCGGTCGCGGCCCATAACGCAGCGGCTGCATACAATAAAGCAGGCGACAAGGCGGTCGTGTGTGAGCAGATCGAGTGTCGCAATGAAGCGGCTCTCGATGAATCCCGCGAACTGCTGAGCGGGCGTGACCGGCCAACGGCACTATTTGCCGTCAGCGACGTGCTGGCGGCCCATGCCTTTGAAGCCGCCGCCGCCTTGAAGCTTTCAGTCAGCGCAGACGTTTCCGTCCTCGGCTATGCCGACATTCCCGAAGCCGGCTTGCTACGACCCAGTCTCTCGACCGTGCGGCAGGATTTCCGGGAGATCGGCCGCAACGCCGCCCGCCTGCTCCTCGATCGCATCGAGGGCCGCACCGCCACCGACCGCGCCCGCAGCATGCGGATCGTTCCCACGCTGGTCGTGCGGCAATCGACCACTCCCCCGAAACACCACTGATTCCTCCGATGCGTTCCGTACTTCATTCCTTATCGTCATCCTCGTCTCCAGGTGCCATCATGCAAATGCAATCAACCCACCGCGGGCGAACCTCCGCGGGTTTTACGCTCGTCGAACTCCTGGTCGTGATCGCCATCATCGGCACGCTCGTGGGGCTGCTTCTTCCCGCGGTGCAGGCTGCTCGCGAGTCGGCCCGGCGCAACGCCTGCGGCAACAACCTCAAGCAACTCGGCCTCGCACTCCACAGCTACGCTTCCGCCAACGCCCGCGCTGGCGACGGTCGGTTTCCCTATGTCGCCTACCACAACGACGGCAGAGGCGGAAACGATGTCCATTCATCCACGCCAGGAAATGTCCTCAACAACATGCTCTGGCAGGACTCAGTCAGTTGGATCGTGCAGATACTTCCGCAGCTCGAGGAAAATTCCGTTTTTCAGACGTGGGTCACCGCGACTCGCAATTTTCAGGGGCTGTACGCCAGCCTGACAGATATTCGGGCCACGGTAACACCTGCGATGTCGAAGAATGTTCGCATCAATGCGCTGTATTGCCCGTCCTACACCGGAGGGCTGGTCCTCAATGGGGCTGCGGCTGGCGGGCCGGTGAACGAGTCATACGCCACGAACGTGGGGTCTGGCGTTCGACTGAACCAGGATTTCCACAAGACCGACCAAACCGGGCTGACCTGCTACCGCGCGAACTTTGGCGTCTCGCCCTCTGGAGCCCACAACAACTTCGACTTGCTCGACGGAACCGGAGCTTTTAGCTGGCAAAAAAAGAAGGGGTTTAAGGATTTCACCGACGGCATGTCGAAGACGGTGATGCTTGTTGAAAACTCCTGCGGGCAATCCTGGTTCGCCGGCGCACTCGCATCAACCGTCGCAGGGAACAACACGACAACGCTTTCCAACGGCACATGGTCAGCGGCCTCAAATACGGCCTGGGCGGTGCAGCAGCCTGCCGTCGAGATGCGAGGGTACCTCGCAAATGTCGGTTTGGGCTCGGAGCACACAACTGTCGGCGGCGTGATGATGGCGGACGGCTCGGTGCAGTTCCTGTCTTTTGACAGCCTCACATCGCAGATCTGGCTCAGCCTGCTGTCTTCAAACGGCGGCGAGAACGTTCATGTCTCGCAGTGACCGACCTCAGACGCATCACTCGAATTCCGCTG
>JBIIOL010000498.1:0-3185 GCA_044336965.1 Pirellulales bacterium
AGTCGCGGGAGAGGAGGAAGGCCCCCGCCTTGCCCACCTCGTCGTGGGTGATGTTGCGGCCCATGGGCGACATGTGCTCGTACATGCCGAGCATCTCCTCCACGCCCGCGCCGCGGCCGGCGAGCGTTCGCAGCGGCCCGGCGCTGATCGCGTTGACCCGCACGCCGGCGGGGCCGAGGTCGAAGGCCATGTATTTCACGCAGGTGTCGAGCGTCGCCTTGCAGACGCCCATGATGTTGTAGCCCGGCACGACCTTCTCGCCGCCGTAGTAGGTGAGCGTGAGGATCGAGGCATCCTTCGTGAGGATGTGGCGGGCGAGGCGGCCGACGGCCAGCAGGCTGTAGGCGCTCGTCTCCATGGCGACGCGGAAGCCCTCGCGGCTGCAGTTGGTGGTCTCGCCCTTGAGATCCTCCATCGGGGCGTAGGCGATCGAGTGGACGAGAAAGTCGATCGTGCCGAATTCGTCTCGGGCCCGGGTGATGACGGCCGCGATCTGCTCGTCGCTGGAGACGTCCATGGGCACGAGGAACTTGGCGTTGGGCTCCGGGTCGGTGAGCTGGGCGACCCGGCGGCGGTTTCGCTGCCGCTCGTCGTCGGGCTTGTCGGGGAGATGCGAGAAGCCGATCTGGCCGCCCTCGTTGAGGATTTCCTTGGCGATGGCCCAGGCGATCGAGTGATCGTTGGCGACACCGAGCACCAGCCCCTTCATCCCGGCGAACCTGCCCATGAATCGAAATCCTCCGCGTGGGTCGAAACTGTTCCGTGCGAGTGCGGAAATGTAGCGGGTGTGTGGCAAACCCTCAACGCGAGCCCCTTGTCGGCCGCCTCGGCCGCAGGTAGAAACACCAGGGTTCGGCCCCGTTAGCTCAATTGGTCAGAGCATCTGACTCTTAATCAGAGGGTTCTTGGTTCGAGTCCAAGACGGGGCACTGCGGCTTGCTCACCCACTCCCGGCCCCATGCCGGGAGTCCGCTCAGCCCGGATCGTCGGTGTTCGACGTCCAGCGGCATTCATACACGGTACGCATCTCCGGATTAATCAGCGACCAGCCGATCAACTGGCCGTAGGGATGATCGATCGTGTAGCGGCTCGTCATCGGCTCGGCTGCGGCGGCGTCGCCGAGGGGATAGCGAAGCAGTCGGTAGCTGCGATAGGGATGGTCCTCCGGGAAGAGCATCCACACCGTCAGCAGGTCGACCGGGTATTCCAACGACATCTTCAGGTGGTGCTGAGAAAGTTCGGTGTAGCGGATGATCGCGCCGAGTTCGATCGTCACCGGCGCGTCCAGCGGCGCCGCCGCGAGGTCGTAGTGAAACTCGTACCACGGCGTGCCCTCCGCCGCGCCGCTCGCGGCAGACACCGGATGAATGGTCAGCGGCAGTTGGCCGGCGGGCCGCCGGAAGGTGACGTCCTCGATCGGCAAGGTCGTTCGCAGGACGAACGGTCGCTCCCTGGCCGCCGCCTCGCGAACTCGGAGCGTGATCCGATCGCGCACGTGAATGTGACCCTTCTCGGGGCCGCCGGCCTCCCGCCATACCGGACGCAGGTCGAGGATTCTGCTCAGCGCGAGCATGTCGACGCCCGTGTGATCGACGGCCGAGGGCGGTACGGCCTGGCCGACGGGCACCACCTTCCAGGTCTGCGAAGGATCGCGCTCCACGAGATCGAGCACGAGGCGGATGTCGGGATCGCCCTTGGCGATCGAATTGATGACGCCGGTGAGCAGCTCGGCGCGGCGATGGAGCCGGTAGACGTGCACCGGCAGCGCCACGAACACGAGCAGGGCCGCGGCGAGGTAGAGGTATGACGGCCAGTCCTTCCAATTGAGGAGCGTGGACCACACCTTGCGACGGCTCGACCTCCGCAGCTCGTGAGCGAGCCGCGCCGCGGTGCTCGTCGCCGCCGTACGGGCGGTGCCGGAGCCATGCGAGCCATCGACCGCGTCGGCCGTGGCGGCCCGCAGGGAATGGGAGCCAGGCAGCGGCTCCCAGGGGAGGCCCTCTGCGACCGTCATGCCCAGCCGGCGTTGCACATCGCGGCCCACCTCGTAGCCGTGGCTCACCAGCGCATTCACCTCCAGATCGGTGAAGCGGTCGAGGTCGGTGCGGATCGTGGCCACCTCCGCCTGCACGACCGGGTGCAGCGCATGCTGATCGGCGTGGGGATCGACGATCCGCGTCACCGGCGCGAAAAAGAAGCCGTTTTGGTCGCCGAAGTTCTCCCGCTCCAGCTGCCAGACGCGATCCCAGAGGATGTCGGAGGCGCGGATCGACTGCCCGATGAAGCCCAGCGGCGCGTTGCCGAGGATCTGGAACGGCTTGCCGGCGTCGCTCACGAGCACGTGATCATGCTCGCGGCCGCAGCACTTCTTCAGCCACAGGAAGGCCCGGGTGCCGAGATTGTCGTAGACGCCGCCGTCGGTGAACGAGTCGGTGGGAAACTGCCCATCGCGGACCCCGAGGTCGTCGGCCGTGAGCTCTACCGGTGGGAAGAAGCCGGGGAACGCCGACGATGCCCCGACCACCTTTGCCACGCTCGCAGTCTGGCCGGCGATGTGGTCAAACGGATCGGCGTCGGCGGTGTTTCGCTTCTGAACATGCAGGCCTTCACGGTTGAAGACCGCCATCACCCCGTCGCTGACGTTCGTGGCGAGGATGTGGAGTGACGGCTTCTCCGGCAGCTCGAAGAGCCGGCGGTCGCCGTAGAGAAACGATCGATAGTACGACTCGAGAAAGGCGTTCGGCGCCAATCCCGGTGCATGCCAGCCAGTCAGCTTGGCTGCGAGGCGCAGCGGGAAAAGAAGCGGCAGCCGGCGCACGATGTGGTTGCGCACGTCGAACTGCACGAATCGGATCACCTCGCCGGCGGCCTCCGCGAACTGCTCGTCGGTGCCGGTGTAGCGGTCCCAGTTGAGCACGAGATGCGCGCCCACGATGCTGCCGCCGGATACGGCGCAGATGTCGGTGACGTCGCCCAACGCCGACGCGTCGCGCAGCGCACGGATCACGCCGAGGTGGTAGAGCGTGGCCCGGAAGCCGCCTCCGGACAAAGCCAGGCCGATGCGGGAACTCATGCGAAGCGACATCCGGTGAGGGGACGGTCGGCGAACGAAGCCGTGGCTCCTCATTCTGCGAAACCGGGCGGCGTTCCTTCAATTCCGCTCCGCGGCAGGGCGCCGCTCCCGC
>JBIIOL010000091.1:0-9258 GCA_044336965.1 Pirellulales bacterium
CGCTGAGCTGATACGTGACGCCCGTGCCGACCTGCCATGCAAACGTGTTCACGACACTCGAACCCTTCAAAGGAATCTCCCCGTCGTCTCCCTGCATGGAATACTGATATCCTCCGACGCCAAACCCGCCGCCGCCATACACACCGAAGCGGTCGGTGAAGAAGTAGTCTCGCCAAAAATTCGTCATCGCCGACCAGCCGTTGGTGACGCTCACATCGAGCGGAATGACAGCCCCCGACGTGGTTTCACTCGCTATCTCGAACGCAGTTTGGCCCTGCATAGGCCCCCGGGCGCGTCCTTCGACCTCCATGCGGAGCAGGCCGGACGGTCGGGCGAGAGCCATGCCGATCGCACCGCCGCCATTGAAAATGGTGTCGTTGACTGAACCAACGGTCTGCAGCTGACTTGTTCCCCCGAAGCCGGTGCTGCCGCCCGCGTTGATCGTTGCCAACGACCCGCCGACGATGCCGGTGACGTAGCCGCGAATCCACGGCACATCGCCGTCGTAGTCGACCGGAACGATCGGCATCGCTTCCGCGTCTGGCTGCTGCCGCGTCTCATCCGGCCCGGAGTCCGGGCCCGTGAAGCTGGACAGGTCGATCGTCTCGCCCAGTCGGTCCGCCACGGCATCGGCAAACGCCAGGGTGCAGCAGGCGGTCGCGAGCATCGCCACGAGTGCGCGCAGAGACATACTCATGAGACATCCCCCAGTCGGCCCGAGCCATTCCAGCCAAGGAAGGCGATCGTCGCGAAACGCTGCATCGCGTCACTGCGACTCCAACAGGCAGCATGATCGACAGATGCCGCCCGGCCGAGCCCCGTAGCGTCTACCCGACCGGCACGCGTTGCTCCATGCTCAATCGCGGCGGGACGGCTTGCCGTAGTAGGGGAATGCGTCCCATCCGTCGTAGGTGGGATCGACCCGCGGATCGTGGGTGTCGTTCATCCACGCATTAACCCGCTGCCTGTGATCCGCGAGCACGTCGGCATAGTCGGGGCTGGTGGCGACGTTCGTGAGCTGGTGCGGGTCAATGCGGAGATCGTAAAGCTCCTCGACAGGCCGCTTTCCAAAGATCCGCGCGATGTGAGCGGCCATCGCCGGATTGTCCTGGTTGGCCAACAGGAAATCCTTCACCCGCGTGGTGTCGACGTCACCGAACGGACGGCCGTGGATGAAGAACACGTCCGGATCCCCGGCGGGCCAGCGGTCAGGCCGGAGATTTCGCACGTAAAGGAAGTCGCGGGTACGGACGGCCCGCACCGGATACGAGAGGTTGTCATGCCGCACGTTGGCATGTCGCTCACGCTCAATGAACACGGCGTCGCGAGGCGATGGATCGGGCTCCCCAAGCAACAGGCCGCGGATGCTCCGCATCGTCATCACATTGGGTGGCACGAGCCCGGCGAGTTCCAGGCAAGTTGGGCCTAGGTCGCCGATGTTCACCAAGGCGTCGACTGTACGCCCACCGGAAAGCCGCCTTCCCCAGCGGACGGCCAGCGGCACGCGGGAACCGGAGTCGTAGCAGTTGGCCAGCCCACGCGGCATCTGCCAGCCATTGTCACTCGTGTAGATCACGACCGTGTCGTCGAGTTGGCCTGCCTTCTCGAGCACCGCGATGGCCTGGGCGGCCTCGTCGTCGAGCTTCATCACCCCGCCGTAGTAGTTCAGGAGGTCATCGCGGACCTCCGGGCAGTCGGGCAGATCGGGTGGCACGATGAGGCCGTCGGGATCGAGCTCAGCCTTGGCGTCGGCGAGGAAGGGCAGGCTGCCGCCGCGTGTGGCGGTGGCGGTGTTGCCCATCCAGAAAAAGAACGGCCGCGAGGGATCACGGGCGGCGTGGAACTCGGCAAACCCTGGAAACTTCGGCCCCACGGGGTTCTCCTTCCACCCCGACACCGTGAAGTCGCCAGGGCCCCATGGCTTGCCGGTGAAACCGATTTCGTAGCCCGATTCCCTGAGGAGTTGCGTGACGACGGGAGTGTCCTGCGGAAACCCACTTTGCAGGTTCGCCCGCTCGCCGAGTTCGTGGGCATACCGCCCAGTGAGCAGGCAGGCCCGCGTCGGCGAGCAGGACGGCACAGGGTTGAACGTGTGCGTGAACAGCACGCCCTCCCGGGCGATGCAATCGAAGGCCGGCGTGCGGGCCATGTGGTCGCCGAGCACGCCTGCGGTCGGCCACCGCCAGTTGTCGGCAAGGATGAGCAGGATGTTCGGGCGGGATGGCTCGGCACCGGCCGACGTTGCACAAGAAAGCAGCATCAGCACGGCGACGGCTGCGATCTGCTTCATGAGGCATTTCGCGCGGCCGTCATCCTGTCGCTCGACAGCCATCGCTACAGAGCGATGTCGTGGACGTTCGGCTTGGCCGACACGTCGATGTCGAACGAACGGTTCTTGACATCCTTTTCCGGAATCGTCACCGCGGCCGGCTCATCCTGCGGCATGACCGTAACAGTGACGACATTGCGCCCGACGACGGCTCCCCACTTGCGGCCCGGACGCACGACTCTGTAGGAGCCGTCCGACTTGGTGATGCCGTATGCCGGAGGGAGGCGGAGTTTGTCTGCGTCGGGCGGCGTGAACTGCAGCATGAGTCCCGGTGCAGGCTTACCCTTGTAGGTCACCGTGCCCGTCACTTCTGCGGTTCGGAAATGTTGTCCCGAGCAGCCGACCACTGCGACAACGATCGCGATGGTGGCGACGAGAGGGCCGGTCCAATCGGCCTCCGCATGATCCAGACCGCGACGATTACGGCAGCACATAGTTTTTGCCATCCGCACGGTTGCAAATATCTGCCAAACGATTCTTGTCGATGCTTTCGGAAATGAACTGAACGGAATTGTCGAGGTACAAAAACTGTGCACCCCCGATGTGTCTGCTCGAAAAGCCCTTGCCTTGATCGGAACTGCTACCACCACCGTTGATCCAGTCGAAGTTGATCAGGTAAAAGGCCCGACCGAGACTGCGTGCGGCGCTCGAACTATTGAAATACCCAGCGTGGCCGGCACCGGCCCACACGGCCGCCAGATTCGAGGCGCTTCGCTCGCCGACGGCCAGCGTTTTGCTCAGACCGTCAGTGACCTTGCGGAGGGTGATGCCGAGCGGGCCGGTGCCCTGTGTGGACGACAGGCGGTCATACCGCCCAATGAACGCACCGCCGGAGTCATTGTCCAGAATCGGCGACATGACATCACCAACGCAGCCTACATAGTTGGAAGTCGCGACGTCATACCGGCCGGAATCGAACACGACGAGGTTGTTGAGCGCGGGCGTGTTGTCTGAAGCGCAGCGGTATCCCGCTATCGGCGTCTGAAGCAGGGCCTTGTCAGCGAGCGTATAGCTCCCGTTGTTGTAAAGTTCGGTGATCGGTCGACTCGTCGGCTTGAGTTGGTCATACAACGCTTGCTGCTCCAGGTAGGGCATGATGAACACCGCCCACCCCCAGGAATTGCCGAGGTTTGACGCGTACATCGAGTACCCGGCTGGCAGCGCACCCTTGGCCGACTCGAAATTGCTTATCGCCAGGCCGATCTGCTTGAGGTTGTTCCCGCAACTGGATCGCCTCGCGGCTTCCCGCGCCGACTGCACCGCAGGCAGGAGCAGGCCCACGAGCGTGCCGATGATCGCGATCACGACCAGCAGTTCGACGAGCGTGAACCCACGGGGCTTTCGGATGGCACAACGCGAGAGATGCCGCGCCCCGTACGAAGCCGTTCCAGACATCCGACTGCCTGAAGCGAGTGTCGCCATGACTGCCTCCCTGAATGGAAAAACGAAATGGGAGAAAGGAATGTCCGGACGTTCAGTTTTCTCTTCGAAACCATCGACGGCCGAACCGAATCATCAAGCCAAATCAATTGCCGCTCCACCCGATTCCCGGTACGTTAATAAGCTCCCTTTAGAATGTCAAGCGTTTGGTTTTGTCTCGTTTTTGAGCATTCCGCACCCCACCGCACGACGCGGTCTCGCCACATGTGCCCAGCCGAAAACGCCCGCGCCGACCGCCTTGCCAGCCAGCTTCCAGCGGCCCTCGATAGGGCGTCGCGTCCGGAGCGGCTCGTATCGGTCGACGCCCTCCGTGGCTTCGATATGTTCTGGATCATCGGTGGCGAGCAGGTCGCCGAGGGGCTCGACAAGATGGGGGGCGGGCCGGTCATCTCGACCATCGCCACACAGCTCAAGCATGCCGAATGGGAGGGATTCCGTTTCTACGATGGGGTGTTTCCGCTCTTCCTGTTTCTGATCGGCGTGTCCATCGTCGTCTCGATGGATCGCATGCTGGCAACCGTCGGCCGCCGTGGTGCCGTCGAACGTGTCACGCGACGCAGCCTGCTGCTTTTCGTGGTCGGCATCTTCTACTACGGTGGGCTCTCACGCGTCTGGCCCGACGTGCAGCTTGCGGGCGTCCTGCAGAGGATCGCACTGTGTTATCTGTGCGCGGCGACGCTCTACGTTTTTTCGCCACGCAAAGGCATTGTCATCGCAGCAGCCGCGTGCCTGGTGGGATACTGGGCGATGATGACGTTCGTGCCGTTTCCCGACGTGCGACTGGCCCACCCGAATGGTGGCAAGAAGGCGACACAGGCTGATGCGAAGCCGCAGGCCGAGATGCTCGCCGGCGCCACCGGCACGGTGAGCGGCAGCTTCGAAGAAGGACGCAACCTCGCGCATTATGTCGACTTTCGCTGGCTGCCGGGCAAGAAGCGCAACCTTTACTACACCAACGAAGGCCTGCTGAGCACCATTCCCGCGGTAGCCACCACGCTGTTTGGCATCATGGCTGGCTGGCTGCTGACCGACAGCCGTCGGAGCGGCCGCCAGAAGGTCGCGTGGCTGCTGGCGGCCGGCGCGACGGGCATCGCAATCGGATGCCTCTGGGGGCTGCAGTTTCCCATCATCAAACGAATCTGGACCTCGTCGTTCTGTCTTGTGGCGAGTGGGTTTTCAGCTGTCGTGCTCGCGATGTTCTATCTCGTCGTGGATGTATGGCGTTGGCGGAAATGGTGCCTGCCGTTCCTTTGGATCGGGTCCAATGCGCTCACCGCGTATCTGGCCGTGAATCTCGTCGATTTCACGTCCATCGCGGCCCGCTTCGTCGGCGGTGACATCCAGGCTTTTCTCGATGCCAATGTGGCAGTGGGGTTCGGTGGCCTGGTCGTTGCCATCATTGGGCTGCTGCTGCCGATCCTCCTCGTCAGGTTTCTCTACCAGGAAAAGATCTTCATTCGATTATGAGAACGCTGCTCGCCTCTTCAGACGTTTGTCGTTTCCTCACGCTGTGCTTTGTGGTCGCAGGGTGGCAGTCGGGCATATCCTACGCCGAAGACACTCCCACCCCCGTGAAGGCAAGCGTCTCCGTTCAGCCCGGAAAGCCCGGCGTGAAGATCCCCGTCGACTTCATCGGACTGAGCTGCGAAAAGAAAATTCTTGGCCGCGAGTGCTTCGGGCCAAAGAGTCCCACGCTTCTGTCGCTCTGCCGCACCCTCGGGCCGGGCGTGTTGCGGATCGGTGGCAACGAGGTCGACAGCACGTTTTGGTCTCGCACCGATGTGCCGGCGCTCGAAAGCATGCAGAAGAACAGGTACTCGCTTGAACCGATGACCATCGGCCCGGTCTCGGTCGACAACCTCTTCGAATTCGCCCGCGACAGCGGCTGGCGCGTGATCTATGGGCTGAATCTCGGCACTTACAATCCAGCCATGGCGGCAGACGAAGCCGACTACGCGCTGAAGGTCGGTGGCCGGCAGCTCCTCGCCCTCGAAATCGGCAACGAGCCGAACCTCTACCCCAAGGGTCCGAACCGCCCCGGCATCCGACCGTGGAGCGCCGGCTACAAGGAGTACAAGGAGGAGTTCATCGGCACCGCCACAGCGATCCGGGCCAAACACCGAAAAGCCCCCATTGCCGGTCCGGCGACCACCAAGTCAACCGATTGGATGGAGCGTTTCATGGCCGACTTCAAGAAGAACATCGCCGTGTCCACGACCCACACCTACCCGCTCTCGGCCCAAGAAGACGACCCGAAGGCTCCTCGCTTCGCTTCGATCGAGAATCTGCTCACCTCGAAATTCTCTGATGACTGGCTGCCGAAGCTCGAGGCGTCGAAGGCGGTCGGCGTTCCCTACCGCGTCGGCGAGTGCAACACCGCCTCCGGCGGTGGCAAGGAAGGCGTCAGCAACACGTTCGCCTCGGCGCTCTGGTGCGTCGACTACATGTTCGACCTGGCCCAGCACGGCGCCGCCGGGATCAACATCCACGGTAGCTTCAGGCCGGGGAAATACTCTCCCATCGTCTTCGACACCAAGCAGGAGATCTACGAGCCTGCCGTCATCTACTATGGGATGCTGTTCTTTCGTCAGGCCGCCCAGGGCCGCATCGTGCCCACCGAATGCACGACCACGGCAAACCTCGTTTCATACGCCACGGTCGATGCCGATGGCACGCTGCGAGTGGTGCTCGTCAACAAAGACCTGACCCGGCCGGTCGTCGCGTCGGTGGCCTTCGGCTCCAAGGCGACGCGGGCGGAGGCGATCCGCCTGACCGCGTCAGAGGTCACGTCAACCGAAGGCATCACGCTGGCTGGCAGCGCGGTGGCCGCGGACGGCACATGGACGCCGCAGCCGGGGGAGACGGTGCCGTGCACGGACGGCAGTTGCGAAGTGTTGGTCCCGATCACCAGCGCGGTGTTGCTCACGATCAACTGATCGCGTCGCCCATTTCGCGTCGCCCATTTCGTGGCGACTGGGCGATATGCACTCGTGCCAAGCCCCGAAAAGAGTCAGACTGCTGGCACACGGAGGGCTGTCATGACCAACGCGATCCAATGGCCGAAGAAGACCCGAGAGTTCCATAACCACCATTTCGATTCCACGATTTGGAACGATCTGGTGTTTCGCGACGACGACATCGTCATCGCCACCTACGCAAAATCGGGCACGACGTGGGTGCAGCAGATCGTCGCCCAGCTGCTCTTTGACGGCGATCCGGAGATCGCCGTCGCCGAGATGTCGCCGTGGGTCGACCTCCGGGTGCCGCCCAAGCATGTGAAGCTGCCGCTCCTCGAGGCGCAGACACACCGGCGTTTCATGAAGACACACCTGCCGGTCGATGCGATCCAGTTCTCCCCGAAGGCCAAGTATCTCTCTATCGGCCGCGACGGCCGCGACGTGGTCTGGAGCATGTACAACCACCATTCCAACGCGAACCAAACATGGTACGACGCGCTCAACGAGACCCCTGGCCGCGTCGGTCCTCCCATCGATCGGCCGCCCGGCGACATCCGGCGCTACTGGCAAGAGTGGATGGACCGCGACGGCCATCCGTTCTGGCCATTCTGGGACAACGTCCGCAGCTGGTGGGCGGTTCGCGACCTGCCCAACGTGAAGCTCGTTCACTTCACCAATTTGAAGCAGGACATGGCCGGCGAGATACGTGCCATCGCGGCGTTTCTCGACATCCCGATCAACGAATCACGGTGGGACGACATCGTGCAGCACTGCTCGTTTGACTGGATGAAGAAGCATGCCACGAGAAGCGTCCCCCTTGGCGGAGCGTTCTGGGACGCTGGCGCAGAGGTGTTCATCAACAAGGGCGTGAACGGGCGGTGGACCGATACGCTGACGCCGGAAGAGGTCGCCGAGTACGAGAAGCGAAGCCGCACCGAACTCGGTGACGCATGCGCGCAGTGGCTCGCGACCGGCGAGAAAGACGACTGAGGCTACGCGGGACCGAAAACGGGCGACAGCTCTTTTTGGCTCGCTGGGTGCCCTATCGCCAATTGCGGAACGGCTCGTAGATGCGAATCGAGAGCGACCGTTCGCTGGCGGTGGACTCTCACGAGAGTCGCTGCGGAAGTGTTCCGGAACACCCCTGTGAACAAACAGGTCAGTCGTCAGCATGGGTCACCGTCGAGGGCGGCGGTGCATCTGCATCAACTCAGGCAGGTGTTCCGGACCGCACTCCACCACGTCGAGCGGACCGTGGCGACGCCTCGTCCACGACCGGCGATCTTCCGCCACGAGCCAGAACGCCGCCTTGGGATGGAGCGTCGCAAAGGATTGCATCGCCGTGGGATCGAACCGCGCCGCACGCCACTTGCACTCGATCGCGACGGGGGGCCGGCCCCGGACGGTCCAGACGAAATCGACCTCGTGCTTCTGCTTGTCACGCCAGTAGTGAATCTCCTCCGGCTCCGCCTCGAACAGGAGCTCGTCGAGCACCACGTGCTCGAAAAGCGGTCCCTTGTCATCGGCTCGGAGCGAGTCGATCGACCGCGCATGGCAAACGAAGCCCGTGTCGAATGCGTACACCTTCGGCATGGCAACGATCTCCCGGGTGGGATTCGTGGCGAACGGCCGCAGGACGTGGACCACTCCGGTCGCGGAGAAGATGTCGAGATAATTGGCGAGCGTCTGTCGGCTCGCCTCGCAGGCGGCGGTGAACTTGGTCAGTTCGCAGAGGCCGCCACTCTGGCTCCAGAGCAGTTCGAGAAAGCGGAGAAACGAATAGCGTTTGCCGACCTTGAACAGTTCGAGGATATCGCGTGCCCAGAACGCCTCTGTCCACTCCGAAAAATCACGCGAGGGAAGGCCAGAGGCCGTGAGCTGCTCGGGCAGCCCGCCGTGCAACAGTCGGCGGTCGAGAGAGCCGATGCCGAAGGCCGGCAGTTCGCGATGCAACACCGGGAGCAGGCGGACGGTCCGCTTGCGGCCCGCGAGCGTGTCGCGAAACCGGGCACTGGCCCCGAGCATCGACGACCCAGTCGCCAGCACGTGCACGTCTGGGAAATGATCGGCGGCGATCTTCAAGAGCGTCGATGGGTCGGCAAGACGATGAATCTCGTCGAGGACGATCCTCCGGCCGCGATGCCGCCGCAGAAAGGCCTCGGTGTCATCGGCGTCCCGACGGACGCTCGGCAGATCGCAGTCGAAGTAATCGATTCCGGGAAGCGACCGAACGAGTGTGGTCTTGCCGAGTCGGCGTGGCCCCGCCAGCCAGACGACTCGCCGTTCCCGCCAATCCCGTTCGATTCGGTCCCGCCAATCCGGCCGGTCGACGGCGTCGCTCACCTGCTTGATCATCGCCTTCTCCTGCAAGCACGATAGCGTTTGGAATTACCAAACGCAAACGCTTCGCCACCATGCGACGGCGGCGGGAGGAAATGCTGGTATGCTGAGCGAAGGGCGGTGGCGGTGGCCGCTCACGGCCCACCGTCGCGGCCCGCACAACAGGGAGAAGGCTCGTGCGTGGCTTGAAAA
>JBIIOL010000501.1:0-3184 GCA_044336965.1 Pirellulales bacterium
CCTCATAGAGTGGGATCGGCTCGAGCGCGCCCATCCACCGCTTGCGAGCCTGATCTACCTCGTCCTTGCGCAGCGGCGTGCGATACCCCACGATCTCATCAATCTCGATCCGAGGCTTTTCACCCCGCTGCACGGTGACGTCGTCTTTCACGCCGAACTCCACGGCCGTCAGTTCGGCGTCGAGGTCGGCCCCCTTGTCGCGTCGCCTGCCCGCGATGACCTTTCCGTCGTAATAGAGGCCCCAGCCCTTTTCGTCCCAGACGAGGCAGAGGTGCACCCAATGGCCGGGGTCGAGCGGCAGCCGGGCCCGCTCCAGATTGAATGCTCGGGGCAGCGACACCTCGAACCCCGGCACCTCGTTTCCCGCCTTGTCCTTCGCGAACAGCCGCGCCACGCTCAGCTGCATCCGGTTGGGCGGGGAATGATGCCAGTAGCCGGTGCAGTCGTCCCAGTTCACCGGCCGCATCCAAAACTCGAGCGCGCCCCGCCGCAGGCTCATGCCGCGCAACGGCACGCGCACGAACCCGATGTCTGGATCCATGAGCCAGCCCTTGCCGCGGACGCCATCGACGAGCAGTCCGTCGGGCTTCTCACCGCGAAGGTCGAAGCGGATGTCGCCATCGCCGGCCGCGCCGATGTCGAGCTTCGTGCCTGAATCGACCGAAGCGTGCAGCACGGTGCCGTCCGCGCGGAAGAACGGGCGGTTGAACTGGAGGGGGCGTGTGGCGTGGGCGTCGCGCCAGGGGAGAGGCGGCCGTTCGTAGAGTTCGCGAACCACGTTCGACACCCGCAGTTCGTCGACGGCGCCCACGAAGCCTTGGTCGCCCGCAGCGCTGTTGCCAATCAGGATCTTCGCCTTCTTGCCGGAACCGAAAAAGTGGCCGGGTCCATACTGGTTATGGCGCTCGCTCATGTAGTTGGCCACGACGGACCCGTTCACCGTGAGCACCGCGTCGAAGGGTTCGCCGCCGCCGGGCATCGGGTGGGAGCGGTTCCAGACCGCGACATGCGTCCACGTCTTCGGTGCGACGGGATCGGGCGAAAGAATCGTCGCATCCCGTGCAAGGATCGCCTCGATCTGTGCAGGGGGCAGCTTCGGATTGGGCACGCCGTGGGGCTTCTTCAGCCGCAGTTCGAGCCGGCCGTCGGGCCGCAGGAGCAGGCGGCTCTCGTCGGCGCCGCACGAAAAGATGCACTGTTCCTTCGCGGGCAGGGCGTCGAAGCGGATCCAGCATTCGATGAACGTCGGCGAATCCGCCGTGACCTTCTGCGCGGCGGCGCCAGAGCAGGCGAGGCCGCGGCCGAATCGGCCGTCAGGCGTGATCGTGAAGCCCGATGCGAGCGGGAAGATCTGTCGCTCGTTGCTGTAGTCGCGGATCGTGCCTGCTGCGGTTGGCGTCTCGTCCACCGACCGCTGCTTCGGCTTTAGTTCCTCGGGCGACATTGTCTCGAGGCCGCCGGCGGAGGCCTGCGGCAGGTCGTCGGCGTCGAGCGAGAAGAGCTTTTCGTCGCGCTTCTTCTCCGCCACGGCCGCCTCGAGCCGGTCGCGGCCGCTGATCTGGGCGGGCCCGAAGTGCAATAACAGCGCGGTTTGCGGGTCGCTCTCGTACTCGTTCCACCAGGCCTCGCCGTAGCGGTAGATCGGCGGATTCGCCACCGCCGGCATCGTTGCCACGGCAGCGAGCACGGCCACCCAGCCAGATCTCCAGGATTTGGCGTAAGCACGTGAGGCGTGGGAGCGGGGGCTGGTCCCCGCACGTATGGTCTCGGCGTGCGACATAACCCTTGTTCTATGGCCGTGCACCGGCCTCCGTCATCGCCCGAAAGGGCATGGCGGGTGATTGACCGGACGATTGGTTCACTTCGCTAGAGGTAGCGGACCATGAGCATCCCGGCGAAGACCAGGGCGGCACCGGCGAGCCGGCCCGCCGTGATCGACTCCTGGGGGAGGTCCATCCAGCCGTAGTGGTCGAGGAGGAGAGAGAAAACGAGTTGGCCGCCGACAAACGCGGCCGCGAAGGCGGTAGCGCCGAGTCTTGAGATAAGCGACGCACCGGCGAGCACGACCGTCGCGCCCAGTGGCCCGCCGATCCAGTTCCACCATGGGGTCGACCGGACGGCGGCCATCGACGGAGCCGTCGGTCGCGCGAACACGATGAACAGCACCGCCGTGAGAATCGTGCCGCAGATCGAGTAGAAGGCGGCGTACCAGACGCTGTCGATATTCGCGCGGAGCGACCCGTTGGCCGCGGCCTGCAGCGCGATGCAGCCGCCGGCAACGACGGCGAGGCAAAGCCAGAAAAGATCCATAATCGTTTGGGCTCCCGGGACATGCGGCGCTGCCGCCTCTCGAGAGAGGAATGTATCACCGATTTTACTTGCTGCGGAATGCGTTGCTCTGGACGACGGCGTGCACGATGGACCGCAGGCCGTAATCCGACGCCGCGGTCGATTTCACGATCGCCTCGATCGCCGGATCGTCGACGGGCGTGGCAGCGGCGCCGGTCGCGTAGGTGAGCAGGTGACGCGTGACGCCGCGGGCCAACTGGGACGGATCCTTCGCCAGCATTGCCCGCAGATCGCGGACGCCGCCAAACTTCTCCCCATCGGGCGTGACCCCCGCGGCATCAACAGGCAGGCCCTCTTTCCAGCGCTGCAGCCCCTTCCGTTCCTTCAGCCGCTCGGCGACCTCGTGGTCGAGCACGCGATACTTCTCCCGATACCGCCCAGTCACGTCGAAGCTCTCCAGCGCGAAGCCATAGCCGTCGAACTTCGCGTGGCAGGCGGCGCAGCTGGCCTGCTGGCTGTGGAGTGCGAGCTGTTCGCGGAGCGTGGTCGCGCCACGCGTGTCGGGTGAGATCGGCTCGATGTTGGCGGGGGGCGACGGAATCTCGACGCCCAGCAGCCGCTCGGCCACCCACACTCCCCGCTTCACCGGCGACGTCACGGTGCCGTTGGCCGTCACCTTCATCGTGGTGGCCTGCGTGAGAAAACCTCCATGGGGTGAGTCGGACGGCAGCGACACCTCGCGCAGGGCAACCCCCCTCACACCCGGGATTTGATAATGTTCGGCCAGCCGCTCGTTGAGCAGCGCCCATGATGGGGCCACGAAGTCGCGCACGCTCGAGTCTTTCGCGAGCATCCGGGTGAACGACTGACGGGTCTCCTCCAGGCTGGAGTAGCG
>JBIIOL010000500.1:0-3184 GCA_044336965.1 Pirellulales bacterium
CCTACGGCGGTGTGAACAAGAGCGGCACGGGCGGTGGCGTGAACTCGGTCGAGACGCTCTTCGACTACTGGCGGAGCCAGTCGGTCGTGCGTCCGCTGTGAACCCTGACACGATCATCGTCGGCGGCGGCCTGGCCGGCCTCGCCTGCGCGAGGACACTCGTGCGGGCCGGCCGGCAGGTGCTGGTGGTCGAGGCTGCCGACCGCGTGGGAGGCCGAGTGGCGACCGACACGGTCGACGGCTTCCGCGTCGATCGCGGCTTTCAGGTCTATCTCGACGCATATCCCGAGGGCCGTCGGCAGCTCGACCTGGCGGCGCTCGGTCTGGGCTGCTTCGAGCCTGGCGCCCTCGTGGCGGAAGGGGGCCGGCTGCGCGGCGTTAGCGATCCCTGGCGGCGGCCGCTGGCGGCTGTGGGCTCGGTCCTCTCTGGCAGTGTCGGCATCGCCGACGGCCTGCGGACGGCGCGGTTACGGAGCGATTGCCTGCGTGTGTTTCGCAGCGGCACCGCCGATCCGAATCGCTCCAGCCCCGCGGCCGAGCGATCGACCCGCGAGGAGCTCAATGCCCGCGGCTTTTCGGAGGCGTTCATCCGGCGGTTCTTCGAGCCCTTCTTTGGCGGCGTGTTCCTGGAGCGGTCGCTCGACACGTCGGCCGCCGTGTTTCAGTTCACGTTTGCCATGTTCTCGCTCGGCCGGGCCTGCCTGCCGCGCGGTGGCATGGAGGCGATCCCGAAACAGCTGGCGGCGGGGCTCCCGGCGGGAACGATCCTGCTCGACACGCCCGTGAAGCGTGTGCAGTCAGGGGTCGTGGTGCTGGCCGACGGCCGCGAACTCACGGCCAAGAACATCGTGGTGGCCACCGAAGGTTCTGCCGCGGCCGCGCTCTTGCCCGAGGGGCAGCGGGGGCCGGTCGCGTCGCGCGGCTGGAAATCGACGCGCATGGTGGCTTTCGCCGCCACGCGGTCACCGCTCGCGAGCCCCACGGTCGTTGTGAGCGCCGAGGAGGGTGGGCCAATTGACAATGTGACAGTGCCCTCCGATGTGGCGGGCGGCTACGCGCCGCCGGGGGCGGCCGTGGTCTATGTCTCCATCCGGCAGGACTGGCAGGGAGACGATGGCGATCTGCACGACGCCGTGCGGCGGCAGGCGGCGGGCTGGTTTGGCCAGTCAACGCATGCCTGGCGGCATCTGAAGACGGTTCGCATCGATCACGCCCTGCCCGACGAATCACCGGCCGCGCGGCGGAGCCGCGCGATAGCATCGCGGGTTACCCCCGGCCTGTTCGTCTGTGGCGACCATTGCACGACGGCCTCGATCAACGGGGCGCTCGCGAGCGGCCGGGCCTGCGCCGAGGCGGTTCTGGCGCTGGGCTGAGAGCCTTCGGGGCATTCACGAAAAATGGGGCTCCCCTCGTAGTTCTTTGGTGCATACACTTGATTCAAACGCGTGTTTGACACGCCGGATCCGCCCTGCATGAAGGCTGTTTTTGGATGGTCGTCGTCGATTCCTCCGCTGGTGCTGAAAAACCTGCTACGGCCGAGCCGCGGGAGCGGATTCTCTCCGCCGCAGGGCGGGAGTTTGCCGAACGGGGCTACGAGTCGGCGACGGTTCGCGATATCTGCCTGGCCGCCGGTGTGAACGTGGCCGCCATCAACTACTACTTCGGCGACAAGCAGCGGCTCTACATCGAAAGCGTGAAACATGCGCATCAGCAGCGGGCCGGTCAGGTGCCGCTGCCGGAGTGGGCTGCTGGCACGCAGCCATCGCGGAAGCTTCAGGATTTCATTGCCAACTTCCTCGAGCGGCTGCTCGGCTTCGGCCAGCCACCTTGGGAGGTGCGGCTTATGATGCGGGAGGTACTCCATCCGACGGACGCCTGCCGTGAACTGGTGGAGGACTATGTGCGGCCGCGGTTCGAACTGCTCGTCTCGATTCTCGACGAACTCGTCGACGGCCAACTCTCGCAGACCGAACTGAGACGGGTGGCCCTCTCGATCATCGGGCAATGTTTTCTCTACCGCGCCGCAGGGGATGTCGTGGGCATGCTCGTGCCCCGTGAGGAACTCGAGTCGCACCACTCGCTCGCCCCGCTGGCCGACCACGTGACCAGCTATGCACTGGCGGCCTTGGGCGAATCGCGGCCGCTCGTCGATACTCATCAGCGAACACACCACGTCCAAGAGGAAGCGAGTTCATGAATATCGTTCGTGCGATCCTGGGATGGATCGTGCCCCTTGTCATTCTGGGATGCGGAATCGCCGCGTTCTTTTTCATGGGCAGCCAACCGCCGCCGGCTCGGAAATCGAGCGATGTGTCCGCTGCGACGGCTGTGCGGACCGTCGAGGCCACCCCCGAGGTCAACGGGCTCACGATCGAGGCCGACGGCGTGGTCGTGCCGCTACGGGAGGTGACGCTGGCGGCCGAGGTCGGCGGTCGCGTGCTGACGAAGTCCAAGGCATGCAATGAGGGGCAGTTCGTCAAAGCCGGTACGCTTCTCTTTGAGATCGATCCCCGCGATTACGAACTCGACGTCGACAGGCTCGACCGGGAATTCAAGCAGGCAGGGCTCGCGATCGAGGAGCTCGACGAAGAGCGTCTCCAAAACGGAAACACCATCGATCTCGCGCGTCGGCAGGTGGAGCTGGCCCGGCGCGAGGCCGCGAGGCTGGAGAACCTGAAGGCCGGCAAGATCGTCACGGAATCGGAGCACGACCGGTCCCTCCGGGACGAGCTGACCGCGACAAACCTGCTCACGACCGCCGAGGGGCAGAAGCGGGTGCTGGCGAAACGACGTAACCGCCTGCTTGAAGCCCAATCGCTCGCCTCGACTATGCTCGACAAGGCGAAGCTCGACCTCTCGCGAACGCGGATCGTGGCGCCGATCGACGGCATCGTCGTCGACGACAAGGTGGAGCAGGATTCGTTTGTCTCCAAGGGCACGCCGCTGGTGACCATCGAGGATACGCGGGCTGCAGAGGTTCGCACGAGCCTCCAGATGGACGAGGTGGCGATGGTCTGGGGCAGCCGTCGGCGGGCCGACTCGCCCGCGCGGGCGGCCCACGACGAACTCGACATGCCGGCTGCGGTCGTGTTCACGGTCGGCGATGCGGCCTACGAATGGAAGGGCACGCTCTCCCGACAGGAGGGGCGAGGCCTCGACGAAAAAACCCGCACGCTCCCGTGCCG
>JBIIOL010000062.1:0-10854 GCA_044336965.1 Pirellulales bacterium
GTTCAAACCCGAAAGTCCCCAGGAAGACGACCTGGTTGATAGGCCGGATGTGTACGTGCAGTAATGCACTTAGCTAACCGGTACTAACGGACGAATGCTTGACCACTCGTATCGAGTGCTTCTGAAGCTGACTGTTGTCAACAGTTGGCTCGGAGCGTGCCAATTACCACGACTTTCTGTTGCGAAAGCAGCAGAGCAATCTGTTCGCCGCGGAAGCGGCGACACAGCATTTTCCGGTGAACATATCTGAAAGGTCACACCCGTTCCCATCCCGAACACGGTAGTTAAGCTTTCAGAGCCGATGGTAGTGCCAAAAGCGCGAGAGTAGGTATCGCCGGATTTTATTCGACCGACCCGTGTGGGTGAGCAAAACTCCCCATGCGGGTCGGTTTTTTTTTAGAGAGACCTTTGATCAAGGTCGGCGAGCATTGCCCGCACCCGCTCAAGCGGCAGGCCAATGACGTTGGAGCCGCTGCCCGCCACCAGTCGCAGGGGCAGTCGTTCGTCTTGAAAGCCGCACGCGCCGGCTTTTCCCTGCCACATGCCGCTGTCGAGATACCACTCGAGCAGTGGTCCTTCGAGCGGCCCCATCTCGAGCAGGCTCTCTTCCACGGCCTCCAGCGTGCTCCGGACGGTGCTGCCGGCTGCGGATGTCATCCGCTGGCTGCAGATCCAGACCCCCGTGAGGACGCGGTGCACGCGGCCTGACAGGAGCGTGAGCATCCGCCTGGCGTCCTCGCGGTCGGCAGGCTTGCCAAGGGGAGTGCCGTCGACCTCACTGAGTGTGTCACAGGCCAGGATCGTGCCCTTGATGGCCAGGTCGGCCACCGCCAGGCCTTTCAGCCGTGCCAGCCTGAGCACGTAGGCTTCCAGCGATTCCTCGGCCGTCTGCGGCGCGGCGGTGGCCTCGATCGCCTCGGGGGGCGGCACGACCTGCACGTTCCAGCCCTCGTTCAGTGCCAGTTCCCGCCTGCGCGGTGATCCGCTTGCAAGCACGATCTGTCGACGCAACGCTGGAGACATGGCCGCCAACCTTTCTCACCTGGAATCGATCACTGAGGATGACCACCTGATCGCCGTCGTCAAGCCGGCGGGGCTGGCCACGGCCAATGCCGCCAGGGGCACACCCAGCGTCTTCACGATCCTTCAGGGATCGCGGCCCGCTGGAGCATTCCTGGGCGTGGTGAGCCGGCTCGATGCACCGGTTTCGGGCGTGCTCGTGATGGCCAAGACAAGGGGGGCAGCTGCCGAGCTGTCCCGGCAGTTTCGGGAACGCCTGGTGGAGAAGACTTACGCGGCCGTGGTCGAGGGCCGCTTTCCAGCGCCGCTGGGGCAGTGGGTGGACTGGCATGAACGGATCGAGCGACGCGGTGAGGAACGGCGGTCGCGGTTGCGGCCGGCCACGCCGGCGGGCCGTGGAGATGCGGTCAATGACGCCGCCGCCGCCGCCGCCGCCGACGACGACGACGGCGACGTCGCCGGCGGGGAGTGCCACGTCCGGGCCCGGGTGGTGAAACGCCTGGGTGAGGTGTCGCTCGTGGAACTGGTTCCCTCCACCGGCCGGCGACATCAGCTGCGGGTGCAGTTGGCGGGCCGCGGCTGCCCGATCGTGGGCGACAGAACATATGGCGCGAGGCTGCCGTTCACGGCAGGGCAGGCCTTGGGACCGGCCATCGCCCTGCATGCCCGCCGACTGGCGTTTGTTCATCCTGGCACGCGGCAGGCCGTGGTGCTCGAGGCGGGCTGGCCGCAATCGTGGCATGCCCGTTTCCCGGGGCTGCTCCGCAGCGCTGATGAAGCCCCCCGTCGTGATGGCAGGCGGCAACCCGATGTAGACTGAGGACCGTTGGCGTGGCCTCCGGCGTGTCGGGGGCCTGTTTCCGACCAGACGCACCTGACTCATTCCCGCTCTGCGCTGCGATGTCGCTGCCCCCCGATCACTCTCCGCCCATGGCTGTCGACGGGCCATCTCGGCCGGCGTCGCGGTTTCGCGATACGGCCCTGGCCAGCGGACTGCTTGACGCCGGGCAGATCGCGGTCTGCGAGGAGCAGGTCGGGCAGACTCTCGGGCCAGCGGCCGGGGCAGACGCCGCCCGCTGGGATGCGGCGGTCGCCGACTGCCTCGTGGCCCGGGACACCATCACCCGGTTTCAGGCCGACCAACTGCTGGCGGGGCGACGGAAACTGACGCTGGGCCAGTATCGCATTCTGGATGAACTCGGCCGCGGTGGTATGGGGCAGGTGTTTCGGGCCCAGCACGTGATGATGGGAAGAACCGTCGCGATCAAAGTTCTGCCGCGTGCGAAATCAACCCGTGAGTCCGAGGCTGCGTTTCAGCGGGAGATCCGCATGCTCGCCAGGCTCGATCACGCCAATCTCGTGCGGGCCCTCGATGCCGGTCACGACGGCAAGGTGTACTACCTGGTAACGGAACTGGTGCCCGGCCTCGATCTCCGTCGGCAGGTGCGCAAGCACGGCAAGCTCGATGAGATAAGGGCGGCATCGGTGATTTCTCAGGCCGCCATCGGCCTGGCCTACGCGCATGCCCAGGGACTCGTCCATCGCGACGTGAAGCCGGCCAATCTGCTGGTGACTCCTGACGGTCAGGTCAAGGTGCTCGACCTCGGGCTGGCCGGATCGACGACGGAGGGCGAGTCGGCGCGGCTGGGCCGGGTGGTGGGCACGATGGACTACATGGCTCCCGAGCAGATCCGCACACCGGACACGGTCGGGCCTTCGGCCGACATCTATGCGCTCGGCTGCACGCTCTACTTCGTGCTGACGGGCGAGGTGCCATTCCCTGGCGGTACGCGTCAGGAAAAATCGCAGCGTCAATTGAAGGAGCAGCCCCGACCCGTCCGGCAGTTGGAACCCGGTCTGAGCGAAGGTTTTTGCAGCGTGGTCGAGGCCATGATGCGGAAGGATCCGCGGGAGCGGCCGTTGTCCGCGGAGGCGGTGGTCGAGCGGTTGCGGCCGTGGGCCCCTGCAACACCCCTCACGATGCCGCGAGGCAAACCGGCCAAAACAACACGAGCGGTCGGGGTGGCCGTGTCCGAAGATGCTTCATCGCGGCAGTCGCCGCCACCGTTGCCCTCCGGCTCGAGCCTTTGGCAGGACCTGTCGCAGGCCGACCAACAGTCGACGCGAGGTCTCTTGTCGGCGGTGGAAGAGACCGATCGGGATGGCGGGGAGCGAACGGGGAAGGAGCTTTGGCCCGCTGTGCCCCAGCCGCTGGCCGAGGCCTGGCGGTGGATGGTGGTTGTGTCGCGAAGGATCGCCGTGGCAGCCGTGACCGCCGTGGTGTTTACCATGCTGATGCGGATGGTTGGCGGCATCGATCCAGATGCGGCGGACGGTCTGCTCGGCGGAGGGGTTCTGGCCGCTCTGGGCTGGGGGGCATTTGGCGTGATGCTGGTTGTGCAATGGATCGCGGCGGCAGGGCGGGCCGACCGCTGACCGGCATGCCCGAGGGCTGCCGTGGCACGGGAGCGGCGGGGCCGTGTCCGAGCCCCGGTCGGCGTCCTGCCCGCATGGCAGTCCCACGCGTTGACAGAGCCGCTTTCAAGGCCTACGAAATAGGGACAAAACCCTGGACGGGTAGCTCAGTTGGTAGAGCAACGGACTGAAAATCCGTGTGTCGCCGGTTCGATTCCGGCCCCGTCCACTGGCGGTCTGTTGATGGGGAGCGATGCGTTGTCCCCGGGAACTCCGCGGGTTTCGACGGCGGGCCGGGGTGGCCGCACGCGGCGCACTACCAAAATCGCTTCCCCAACTGGGCCAAACGGCAGTCTAGGGAGGACCTGTGAGTAGCGAAGATCGTTGGATTCTCGGCAGTGTCGTCCTGTTAATCTGTTTGCCATTTGCGCTTTCTCTTTGGTCATGGCTGAGGGCCATTCGGCAATCAGGCACCACGCAGCCCCCGAAGGCGTCTTTCTTTGCTATCGACCCGACTCTGTCCGCCGCGGTTCTGGGTTTTTTCGGAGTGTTCGCTGGTGGATCGTATGTCTTGCATGCGATCGGCGGGAGCGATCTTCTCGACAAATACGCGAACACAGTCACGGCTGTGGCGTTGGGTTTTGCCGGGGGTGCGGTTCCAGCAGCGATAGCGTGGATCAATCGACGTCACAACAATCAGCAAGGCGACAGCGGCTCTTGACCTGCCTCCATGAATGACGCCAGTTTTTAAGTTGGGTTTTTGCCCTCCAGCAGACCCCACACGGCTGCCGCGCCTCGGGAGCCGGCGGGCGATATCCAAGGGCACTGTGCGGCCGGATCGTGGTGGAGTGCTGCCGCTGCCGCTCGATGAGCACCTTGGCCTCGAGCGACGTGTCGAACGCTTCTCGTTCCAGCAGCTCATCTCGGAGCAACACGAAAGCATCTCTCTACACAGCGGTCTTCCCACAGCCGCCTTCTCTGGGGCTGCTTTTCAGGCACCTTCAGCCTCCGAAAGTGGTGCTGTTGAAGGGTGCAGCAATCCTGCTTTTTTGCCCAACGTTCGGTCGATAACTGCTGCGTGAAAGGATGTGAGGCCCACCGCAGTGCCGCCTGGGCTGCCCGCCTTGCCCACCTTCGCGTATTTCACAGCGGCTGGCATGGTGATCAATTGAGTGAGCCTGTTGAGGCGGCGTTCGGAACAAGCGACCAAGGAGAAATTCTCGTTCGCATGTTCGCCGTCCTGTTGCGAACAGTTGCCCAGCTTGATGGCGTCGTCACGGATCGCAAGCGCGACGCCATCCTGAAAAGCCTGAATCGGCTCGCCACGAGTTGCGGCCTCGTCCAGTTGTCGTCTGACCGGATTGGCTTTGTAGCCAGTGACACCACGCGCGATTCACTCGGCACAGAATCCGCGGTCGCCTGTATCTGCTCAACGAAGGATTCCGCCAGCCTCCTGCTCGTAGAACTGTTCCGCGTGGCAGCTTGCGACGGCACTTTGTCAGACCAGGAATTGGAATGGCTGCGTCGCTTCGCTCGCCGCTCATCGATCGCGGACGAGAGATTCGTCACTTTGCAACGGCGATTTGGCTATGGGGCCTTTGCTGACGGCGACGCACAATCTGCCCTCCGCCGCTTCGGTGTTGACCATCGCGCAACAAGAGAGACCGTCGCGAGTCGCTACCGAGACATGAGCAAAGAGCTTCATCCGGACAAGCATCCGACTCTTTCGGATCGCGAGAAAAAACCGTTTGCTGAACAGTTTCGTCTCGCAACAGACGACTACCTCCTGCTCATGAAGATTTTCGAAGCAGGCCAATGGTGTCGGAGTCGGGGCATCGCAACGATCGTTGGCGCCACCCACGGACTTGTGGTCGACTGTTTTTTCTGTGAGTCGGCAATTCGACTTCCTCCCGAGCATGGAATCCTTGCGACCGCGCGATGCCGTCAATGCAATTCGCGTGCTGTGTTTCCGAAGCTGCACGCAGAGTCGCTTGTAAAAGCCTGCGCGACGCGTGAGCAGTGTCCACCCGCGGTCAAACCCGCGCCGCAGTCGACAACCTGCGAAACGGATCGCCGTGATCAACCACATGCTCGTGGTTCCGTTCGAGAGCCGGAGATCACGCCTGGCGAAGGTCGCTCTCCTGCTCAGGTGCGCAAGCCGGGGCCGTCGCGCGCCGCGATTGTTGTGTGCGTTGCGATTGGCTTCTTTCTCCTTGCGGTAACGCAATCAGCCAATCCGTCGCGTTCGCAAGGGGGTGCACGGAAATCAACGTCTGCAGTCGCCGCACAGCCTGCCCCGGTGTTGCCTCTTCCGATGCCGCAAGTCCCCGAAACAGATGATGCCGACACATGCAGCGTCATCGAGCCTTTGCCCAGCGGTGATCAAGTGATTGCGTCGGAGCCCAGGGACGTTGTCAATGACCGCTTAGAGTCCAGTATGGCGCAAGCGAGTTCCTTGCGAGCAGCGCGGCGTGAGCACGAAGGACTACACGTCCTCCGAGAGACACTCGCTGAACTCAAAGAGGTGGACGAGAAGAACCTGGCAGCGTGGGCGCAGGCTCAGCAGATGCTGCGGGGCTTTTTGCGAAGCATCGCGAGCCGCGAGCCCTCTCCAGCGACCCCCACCGCGACCACGCTTCGCCATGAGGCAGCAGAAGTGATTGGTCGCACGATGGCTGAGTACGCCAGGCATGGGCTACTCGATGAAGCCGAACGGCAGTTTGCTTTGCTCGTGCCAGAAGTCAATGGAGATCGTGCTGCGTTGGTAGCATCTGTAAAAAAGCGAGGCCGTTCGAGCAAGGCAGGGCGGTATGAACATGTCGTGAGGCTGGAGGATCAAGCGTTTCTCTATGAGATCCGTGGCGTGGCATTTCAAGACCCCGGCGACGCGAAGAAGAGTCTCGAGTTATCTGAGCAAGTCGTGGTGTTTTGCAGGAAAGCCTTCGGAACGAACAGCGGACTGACGCAAGCAGCAAAAAAGAACATGGACAGTCGTGCCGCGAAGTTTAGTGGCCTTCGCCTGGCTCTCACCTTCGAACGACGAATTCGCTGAACATCACTGCGCTGACGTCCGTTGGGCTGCCAGTGTGAGCACTAGCAATCGCGAGGCAGAGGCCGACGCCCGCCCCCGATTCGGCATTGGCGGAGCGGATGGAAATGGTGCCAGCCACCAAATCTGGGCAAGATGCCAGCTTCTCCATTTTTGGTGGCTGGCACCTTTTCCCGTCACGCGACCGGTCGAAGAGAGGGGAAGAGCGGTAGGACGACCTCGATCCGGCATCCCTTGTCGGGGGAACTGGAAATCAGTGCCTCTTGATGAAAGAGACGGCAACGCTGCCGGATCGATTCCAGGCCGAAGCGATCCTCCGGGACGGCGGCGAGATCGAACCCCACGCCGTCGTCCGACACGATGACCCGCACCTCTCCCTCGCCCTGTCGCTCGAGCACGACACTGGCGTGACTCGCCTGAGCGTGCTTCGTGATATTCGCGAGCGACTCCTGCACGATCCGGAAGATGGTGGCCTCCACGTCCGAGGCGAACCGCGGAAGCGAGTCGGGGGGCAGGTATGCGACCGAGGGAATGTGGTTTCGTGCTTCGGTGACGAGTGATTGCACCGCCTCGACGACCCCCAGCTCGTCGAGCATGGTCGGCCGCAAGCCCTGGATCAGCCGTCGTGACTCGGCAACAGCCTTTCGGAGAAGGGCGATGCTTTCCTGCAGGTCTTCAAGGGGAACACTGCCATTCTGGGGGGGTGTGCGCCCGCGATTCCAGGAGCATGAGGGCGCCCAGGAGATCCTGCGACAGTCCGTCGTGAATCTCGCACGAGATCAGTTCACGCTCTTTTTCATGCTCCGTGATCAGGTGCCGCAGGGCTCGGCGATCGGCCCGCAGGGAGGTCTCCGTTTCCTTGAGGTGTTGCACGTTCAAACAGGTGATCATGCAGGCAATGACCTCGTCGTTCTCCACGACGGGAGCGATGCGGGATGTGTAGTAGGTGGGTTTGCCAGCCGGATCCCAACTCGCCACTTCGTATTCGACGACGCCCTTTCCCGAAAAGGCCAGGGCATACGCCCGCGACACGCGATCCTTGTACTCGGGTTGCACGAAATCGAGCGCGTTGGTTCCGATCACATCCGAGAGGGAGTGGCCCTCTTCCACTCTGTTCGTGTAGAGAATCTTGTAAGTGCGGTCGATCACGATCACGAAGGAGTCGATGCTCCCGACAATGGCGTGCCAGAGCGCGTTGGCGCTGGGCAGAGGCTGCGGCGCGTCCGGACGAGGAAGCATGGGGCTCACGGCTCGAGAGAGTGACTCGGCACCGACAGGGGAAGTTCACCGATTGTAGCGGGTCGCTATTGGGGGGGCGCTGTTCGAGGGGATCGTTAGCGCTGCGGCTGCACGACATGGCAGCGCTCGCCCAGCACGTCGGCGAGCGGGTCTTGCTCGCGTGCTGAAAAGCCGAGATGCAGGTGCCGCCGCCAGCCCTCCGCGTGCTCGAACCTGCCCGACATTCTGCCGACCCGGCGGGACATCTCGTCACCGGCATCGAGATAGCTGTCCATGCCCTGTGAGGCATCGAGCCAATCCTTCTGGCTGGCATGGGCGGCGAGTGCCCGACGCTTCGTCGCCTGCACGCTCGTCGTGTCGATGAACAGGTCGGGTGCCACCGGGCGGCGCAGGCCGTCGCAGAGGCCGTGGGGCATCGCGTGGTAGACGGTCACGTCGTCGGCGTACGGGACAACCGGGGGGTCGCTCACGAAATTCGGCGCCCCGCGGGCGAAGGTGGCGGTCACCGCCAGTCTCGCGGTGTTCATGTGGTCTTCCATGTAATCCTCCGGCGAGTGCGTGAGCACGATCCGGGGACGTGCCTGCCGGACGACCGCCGCGACCCGCCGCAGCAGCCGTTCCTCGTAGAAGATCAGCAGGTCGGTGGCGAGGCTCTCGTGAAACTCAGCGCCCAGGATTCCGGCCGCCGTGCGGGCCTCGCGGGCCCGGGTGCGACTGGTCTCCTCACGCGACATCGTCATGCTGCCGCAGTCGCCGTCGGCGACGTTGAGATAGTGGATCGCCCAGCCCGCATCGCGGAGCAGGAGGAGCGTGCCGGCGGCGCAGAATTCGATGTCGTCTGGGTGGGCGACGATCGCGAGCGCGGCGGGCCGCTCGTCATGGCTTGGTGGCGTTGCTGTCGTCGGGGCTCGTGTCATCGTGCTCGCTCCTGGAGGCCTGTTGGTCACTGTCCGTCGGGGGCTTCGGGTCGTCGATGCCGATGCAGAGGAACCGGCATGCCTTGCAGCGTTCCTCCACCTTCCATTCCACTCCGGGCACCTTTCGCTTCACCACGTTCTTCACCGGCACCCGCTTCGTTCGCACTTCGGCGCAGGTGGGCTTCCAGAGCGAGTGTGTCCAGCAGCCGCACGCGTCCTGGAGGCATTTCTCGCCGCAGGAGATGCTCGGGCCGGGAATGCAGAAATCCTCGCACTTGTAGCTCCAGCAGACCTTGGTGATCTCCTTCTCCGTGCGCTTGGCGACGCAGACCCGATGCACGCACACGCAGCCGTCGCAGCGATCGCATCGGCCATCGGGCGGAACGGGCCTCTTCTTCGCTGGGCCGTCATTCGTCGCGTCGGCCTTCGCGTCTGTCCTGGTGACAGCTTCGGCGGCAGGTGGCGGCAGTTCGGCAGGCGCATCGGGGGCAGCTCTCGCTGTCACCGCGACGGCGGCGAGCACGATGGCCAGCCAGGCGACGGTCGAAGGTCGAAGCTGCATCATGTGCATCATGTTTACCATGGATGTCATGGCGGTCGCTTTCTTTTTCATGTGCGGTGGTCGAGCGCAGGCTGCCCAGGTCAGAACTCGATCTGAAGCCTCGTGCCCACGATGTCGAAAGGGGCCGGTCCGTAGCCGATCAGGTTTGGCATGCTGTGGATCCAGTTGAGCTGCACCCGCGTGTAGCGGTTCAGCCACCAGTTGAGAGCCACGGTCGGTTGGTTCAGCACGCCCAGCGACGGGGTGGGGGGAGGTCCGGGAGCTTTCGAGAGTTGATTGGTGGGGTTGATGTTCGTGCCCGACATGTCGACGTAGGACCAGCGAAACGCCACCTCCCACGCGCCCCAGCCCGCGATCTGGCCGCGACGCCCGGTGCCGAAGAACGGCGTGTTGGGGACGACGTTGTAGTCAAACACGCCCGGCTGCTTGAGGTAGAGCGCATGCTCGCCGGTGAGGAAATAGCCGCACTGGAAATAGGCCGTCGGCATCACCATCGTCGGCCCGCCGAACTGGTTCACCGTCTCGAGCATCGCCTCGGTCTGGAAATGGGCCGCGCCGTGGTTGGCCGCCAGTTCCACATGGAAGAGGCTGAAGTCGTTGGCGAGGATTCGACCACTGTCGAGCACGGCCGGTGTACCTGCGGCGGTGCGGCCGAGGCCGGCCGGATCGCCCACGAAGAATTCTGGAAACACGATGGAGCGGTAGGTCTTGGCTGCGGGCCCAGTGCTCCCAGAGCCGCCGATCTGGCCGTGGAGATAGCCCCCGCCCACGTGCCAGAGATAGCGGCCATCGGAAGCGTCGTCGTAATACAGGAGGTGCGTGAGCCGCCCGGCGAACGCGACGCCGCCGTTGTCGCCGATCTGCGTGCCGGCACGATTGTCGCCGAAGGTGCTGTAGACGTTGTTCGCGCCGTCCCAGAACGTCAGGCCGGTGGCAAAGACGCTGTAGGCCCAGCTCGTGCGTTCGTCTTCGCTCATCGCATATGCCATGGCGCCGACGCGACGGAATGGGTCGCTGGCCTGAAACGCGGCTGACCGTTCCAGGAATTCGAGATGCCTGACGCTCGTCCAGCTGTCCATGGTGCCGGGCTGGCGAAACTGGCCGATTCGAACCGTGCCGAGGATTGGGATCTCCATCTGCTCCCCCCAGATGTCGAAGAAGCTCGGACGGCCAATCTGGGCGAAGTCGAATTCGATTGAGAAGTTGGTGAACTCGGTGAGCTTGCCGATGGCCTGCAGCCGCGCCCGGCGGAAGCCGACGCCATCCTGAATGTCGCCGTAGTAGCTCTGGCTGGCGGGCGTCTGGCTGAAGAGGCCGTCGTCGACTTGGAAGAAGCCGCTCAAGCGGATCAGCGGCAGCGTCTCCTCACGCCCCTCCAGCTTTTCCAGTCGCTCCCGAGTGGCCTCGAGCCGCATGTCCAGGTTGCCGGGCTGGTTGGGATCGAGCACGGGGCGGTCGCCGCCGCTTGGATCGGCCTCGAACCGCTCGCCTGCCGCGCGACGGATGTTGCCGGCCTGAGAGGGATCGAGATTCGGGGGTGGCACCTCCTCAGCGGCTGAGAGCAGTGTGATCTGCGCCCACGGCCGCTCGATGTCCTTGATGATCGGAACCGCATCCTCCGGACGCACCGGGAGCGCAGGGGGACCGGCAGC